>DAIDHU010000308.1 GCA_027451915.1 Thiomonas sp.
CGGCATGCGCGTGGTCATCGAGCTCAAGCGCGGCGAGATGGCCGAGGTGGTGCTCAACAAGCTGTACAAGCAGACCCAGCTGCAGGACACCTTCGGGGTCAACATGGTGTGCCTGGTCGACGGCCAGCCGCGCCTGCTGGATCTGCGCCAGATGCTGCAGGCCTTCCTGCAGCATCGGCGCGAGGTGATCACGCGGCGCAGCGTGTTCGAGCTGCGCAAGGCGCGCGAGCGCGGCCACGTGCTCGAGGGCCTGGCGGTGGCCCTGGCCAACCTGGACCGCATGATCGATCTGATCAAGTCCGCCCCCACCCCGCCGGTGGCGCGCGAGCAGCTGCTGGCCGAGATCTGGGAGCCGGGCGAGGCGCGTGCCATGCTGGCGCGGGTCGAGGGCTCGACCAAGGACTTCCAACCCGCCGACCTGGATGCGCGCTTCGGCCTGAAGGAGGACGGCTATCGCCTGTCCGAGACCCAGGCGCAGGAGATCCTGCAGATGCGCCTGCAGCGCCTGACCGGACTGGAGCAGGACAAGATCGTGCAGGAGTACAAGGAAGTCATGGGCCAGATCGCCGATCTGCTCGACATCCTGGCCCGGCCGGAGCGCATCACCCGCATCATCGCCGACGAGCTGACGGCGCTGAAGACCGAGTTCTCGGACCCCCGGCGCTCCACCATCGAGCCCAACGCCACCGAACTCGACGTCGAGGACCTCATCGCGCCGCAGGAGATGGTGGTGACCATCTCCCACGTGGGCTACGTGAAAAGCCAGCCGGTGCTCGAGTACCGGGCGCAGCGCCGCGGCGGACGCGGCAAGCTGGCCAGCGGCACCAAGGAGGACGACTGGATCGACCAGCTGTTCGTGGCCAACACCCACGACATGCTGCTGTGCTTCTCCAATCGCGGCCGCGTGTACTGGATGAAGGTCTACGAGGCGCCGCAGGGCGGGCGCGGCTCGCGCGGGCGCCCGCTGGTCAACCTGTTCCCGCTGGCCGAGGGCGAGAAGATCACCGCGGTGCTGCCGGTGAAGACCTTCGACGAGGAACATTTCGTGTTCATGGCCACGGCCCAGGGCACGGTGAAAAAGACCCCGCTGTCGGCCTTTGCCAATCGCCGCAGCGCCGGCATCATCGCCTGCGCCCTGGATGACGACGACTACCTGGTGGGCGTGGCCATCACCGACGGCAAGCACGACGTCATGCTGTTCTCCGACGCCGGCAAGGCCGTGCGATTCGACGAGGAGGACGTGCGCCCCATGGGCCGCGAGGCACGCGGCGTGCGCGGCATGAACCTGGAGAGCGGCCAGAGCGTGATCGCCATGCTGGTGGCCGAGGACGAGACCCAGAGCGTGCTGACCGCCACCGAGAACGGCTTTGGCAAGCGCACCCCCATCACCGAGTACACCCGACACGGCCGCGGCACCAAGGGCATGATCGCGATCCAGACCTCCGAGCGCAACGGCAGGGTGGTGGCGGCCTGCCTGGTGCGCGGGGACGACGAGATCATGTTGATCACGGATACCGGCGTGCTGGTGCGCACCCGCGTGGCCGAGATCCGCGAACTCGGACGCGCCACGCAGGGCGTCACGTTGATCGCGCTGGATCAGGGAGCGCTGCTCATCGGGGTGCAGCGCGTGGCCGAATCGGATGCGCAGGTGGTGGGCGCCGACGACGCCGCGGAACCGGGCTCCCCGGCCGAAGGCGACGCGGCGCCCGACGTGAAGGGAGAGTCGGATGCCTGAGCCACGCCCCTACAATTTTTCCGCGGGCCCGGCCGCCATGCCGGAGGAGGTGCTGCGCCAGGCCGCCGAGGAAATGCTGGACTGGCAGGGCACGGGCATGAGCGTGATGGAAATGAGCCATCGCGGCGAGGCCTTCGGACGCATCATCCACCAGGCCGAAACGGACCTGCGCCAGCTGCTGGGGGTGCCCTCCGACTACGCCGTGCTGTTCATGCAGGGCGGCGCGCTGGCGCAGAATGCGCTGATCCCCCTGAACCTGTCGGGCGGCGCGCGCGCAGACTACGTGGTCACCGGATCCTGGTCGCGCAAGAGCGAGCGCGAGGCGCGCAAGTTCTGCGATGTGCACGTCGCGGCCATGCCCCAGGATGGCTTCGTGGACATTCCGCCGCTGGAATCCTGGCAGGTGCGCGAGGACGCCGCCTACCTGCACTACTGCGGCAACGAGACCATCGACGGCGTCGAGTTCCCCGACGTGCCCGCGGGCTTCGCCCCGCCGCTGGTCGCCGACATGTCCTCGAGCATCCTGTCGCGCCCGCTGGACGTGGCGGCGCACGGCTGCGTGTACGCCGGCGCGCAGAAGAACATCGGGCCGGCTGGGCTGACCCTGGTGATCGTGCGCCGCGACCTGCTGGGCCATGCCCTGCCCTCCTGCCCGAGCGCCTTCGACTACGCCGTGGCGGACGCCAACGGCTCCATGTACAACACCCCGCCCACCTACGCGATCTACATGGCGGGGCTGGTGCTGCGGTGGATCGCCCGCCAGCGCGAGGGCGAGCTGAGCGGCCTGGCCGCGGTCACCGAGCGCAACCGCCGCAAGGCGGCCATGCTGTATGCGTGCATCGACGCCTCGTCCCTGTACGTCAACCGCGTGGCCCCTTCCGCGCGCTCGCGCATGAACGTACCCTTCCAGTTGCGCGAGCCGGGCCTGGACGCGGCCTTCCTCGAAGGCGCGCGCCAGCGCGGACTGCTGCAACTCAAGGGCCACAAGTCGGTGGGGGGCATGCGCGCGAGCATCTACAACGCCATGCCCGAGGCCGGCGTGCGCGCACTGGTCGACTATCTGCGCGACTTCGAGCGCAGCCACTGAACCCGCGGCGCGGGCCCGCGCCGAATCGTCCCAGCATGAGCTCCGACAACGTCCTCCACCCCCTGCGCGACCAGATCGACGCCATCGATCGCGAAATCCTCGAACTGCTCAGCCGGCGCGCGCGCCTGGCGCAGGAAATCGGCGCCCACAAGCACAAGCTGGGCCTGCCGGTGTTTCGCCCGGAGCGCGAGCTGGCGGTGGTGCGCAAGGTGCAGCAGGCCAACCCCGGCCCCCTGCTCGATGCCGGGCTGGCGGCGGTGTGGACCGAGATCATGTCCGCCTGCCGCGCTCTGGAAGGCCAGCAGCGCATCGCCTACCTGGGCCCCGAGGGCACCTACACCGAACTGGCGGCACGGCGCTTTTTCGGCTCCAGCGGCGAGCTCCTGCCCTGCGCCGACCTGGACGAGGTGTTCCGCAGCCAGCTCGGCGGGGCCGCCAGCCACGCGGTGGTGCCGGTGGAGAACTCCACCGAGGGAGCGGTCGCGCGCGCGCTGGACCTGCTGCTGTCGCAGCCGGCGCACCTGTGCGGCGAGATCAGCCTGCCCATCCACCACAACCTGCTGCGCCTGCGCGAGGATCTGCAAGGCGTGCGCGCGGTGCTGGCGCACCCGCAGGCGCTTTCCCAGTGCCGGCAGTGGCTGGACTCCCACCTCGCCGGCGTGGAACGCCGCGCGGTGGCCAGCAACGCCGAGGCCGCCCGCCTGGCGGCGCAGGACGAAGGCCTGGCGGCCATCGCCGGTGAACACGCGGCGGGGCTGTACGGGCTGCGCCTGGCCGCCTCGCATATCCAGGACGAGGTCGGCAACCGCACGCGCTTCGTGGTGCTGGGGGCCGAGACTCCGGCGCCCAGCGGGCGCGATCGCACCAGCCTGATCCTGTCCGTGCCCAACGTGGCCGGCGCGGTCGCCGCGATGCTGCGCCCGCTGGCCGAGCATGGCGTGAGCATGAGCCGCTTCGAATCCCGCCCGGCCCGCTCGGGAGACTGGGAGTACATGTTCTACGTCGACCTGGAAGGCCACGCGGACGACCCGCCCGTGGCCGCCGCGCTGCAGGCGCTGCGCGCGCACTGCGCCTTTTTCAAGAACCTGGGTTCCTACCCCATCCGCCAGGACTGAGATCCGGTCCGGCCCCTTCGTTTCGAGCATCCGCCATGTCCAACGCCGCCCGTTCCACCACCGACTGGGGCACCGAATCGGTGCGCAGCATCAATCCTTATGTCGGCGGCCGTCCGATTTCCGAGGTCGCGCGCGAATTCGGGCTCGATCCCGATTCGATCGTCAAGCTGGCCTCCAACGAAAATCCGCTGGGCATGTCCCCGGCCGCGCGCCAGGCCATGCTCGACGCCGCGCTGGAAGCGCCGCGCTACCCCGACAACGACGCCTTCGAGCTGCGCAGCGAGCTGGCGCGTCACCTCGGCGTCGACCCCTCGTGGATCGTGCTGGGCCACGGCTCCAGCGACATCCTGGAAATGGCGGCGCGCGCGCTGCTGGCCGAGGGCGATTCCTGCGTCTACTCCCAATACGGTTTCGTGGTCTATGCCTCGGCGGTGCAACAGCGCGGGGCGCGCCACATCGTCGTACCGGCGCGGGATTTCGCGCATGACCTGGCGGCGATGGCGGCGGCCATCGAGCCCTCCACCCGGCTGGTGTACGTGGCCAACCCGAACAATCCCACGGGCACCCTGGCCACCCCGGAACAGATCGAGCAATTCGTGCGCAGCGTGCCGGAACGGGTGGTCATCGTGCTGGACGAGGCCTATGTCGAGTACCTGGACCCGGCGCTGCAGGGCGCCAGCCTGGAATTGCTGCGCCGGCATCCCAACCTGGTGGTCTCCCGCACCTTCTCCAAGGCCTACGGCCTGGCCGGGCTGCGCATCGGCTATTGCGCCGTGCAACCCGCGCTGGGCGACGTGCTCAACCGCGTGCGCTCGGCCTTCAACACCAGCAACCTGGCCCAGGCCGCGGCGCTGGCGGCGCTGCGCGACCAGGAATTCGTGCGCCGTTCCTCCGAGATCAACCAGGCTGGCATGCGCCAGCTCGAGTCCGGCATCGACCAGCTGGGGCTGCGTCGCGTGCCCTCGCACGGCAACTTCCTGCTGGTGCGCGTGGGCGAGGACGACAAGGCGGGTGCCCGCGTGGCCCGCGCCATGCTGGCCCAGGGCGTGATCGCGCGCCCGGTGGACAACTACGGCCTCGGTGCGTGGCTGCGCATCTCCGTGGGCACCGAGGCGGAGAACCGGCGCTGCCTGGACGCGCTGGGCAAGGCACTGGGCTGAATCCGGCCGTGGCTTCGCGAACCCCTGCCGCGCGTGCCGCGGCCAGCGCGCCCGAATCGCTCAGGCCGCAATTTCGCCGCCTCGCCGTGCTCGGCGTGGGCCTGCTCGGCGGATCCTTCGCGCTGGCAGCCAAGCGCGCCGCGCTGGCGCAGGAGGTGGTGGGCTACAGCAAGTCGGCGCGCTCGGTGTGCTCGGGGCCTCCTCGAGTTCGCGCCACTTGTAGTCGATGACCTCCAGCAACACGCCGTTCATCTTGCGCGGGTGAACGAATGCGAATTCGCAATCCCGGA
>DAIDHU010000309.1 GCA_027451915.1 Thiomonas sp.
CAGGGACATCGAGGCGCCTGCCGGGCAGAGGGGCGATGCGCGGGTCGAATCCTGGCTCAACCGTCGGCACGCCGATCAGGCCAGGCGCGGCCTGAACCGAAGCCTGGGGAGCGGAACCCTGCCCGGTCTGGCGGCCGGCTACCGCCTGCGCCTGCTTCCCGGTGGCGGCCAGCCCGAGCAGCAGCATTACGTGCAGCGCACCGAGCTGCGATGGCAGGCCCATGGCCCGGCGGGGGCGGCTGGCTCCCCGGCCGTGCAGCTCGAGTTCGAGTCGCGTCCCGTGGACGACGAGCCATGCCCGCCGCCGCCGGTGGCGCGCTCGCGCCCGCTGGGTCTGCAGACAGGCACCGTGCTCCCCGCGCCTCGCGACGCATGCTCCTTCACCGATGCGATCGGGCGGCTGCGTGTGCGCCTGCACTGGGCGCATGCGGACCCCGAGGCCAGCACCTGCTGGATACGCATGATCCGGCCCGCGGCCGGGCAGGCCATGGGCTGCGCGAACTGGCCGCGCCCGGGCCAGGAAGTCCTGGTGGATTTTCTCGACGGCGACGTCGACTCCCCGGTGTGCGTGGGCCTGCTTCGCAACCCCGCCCATGCGCCCCCGTGGCCGCTTCCCGCCTCGGCGCGAGTCAGCGGATGGTACAGCCAGGAATTGCGCGATGAGGTCGGGGATGCGCCCGCGCAAGCCGGGAACCACCTGCTGTTCGACGATCAGCAAGGGGCCTTGCAGGCCCAGCTGGCCAGCGCCAGCGAGGCCAGCGCATTGCGCCTCGGCCGCCACGCTCCGGTGAGCCGCCGCGAGGGGCGCGGTCAGACGCGCGGCGAAGGCTTCGAGCTGCGCACCGACGCCGGTGTGTGCGTGCGCGCGGCTCGTGCGCTGCAGATGCTCAGCGCAGCCGCCTCCCGCGCGGCCCGCGCCACCGTGCAACCCCTGCAGGCCTGCCGGCGCCAGCTGGGCGGGATGCTCGAGCGGCACGCCGCCTGGCGCCCGGTTCGCGATGCCCGGGTGTCGCTTCCCGAAGGACCGGTTGCCGAGCTGCGCGCCGATCTGCGGACAGGCGCGAGCCCGCTGCTGCTGCACGCCCAGGCGGGCCTGTACGCGGCCAGCCCGCAAGCCGCTCAGGTGCACGCCGGAGCGCAGCTTGGCTGCGGCGCGGAGCGAGACCTGCGCGGCACCTGCGGCGACTCCATGCTGCTCCATGCCGACGGCGCCGCCGTGCTGGCCGCGGCGCGGCAGGGCCTGCAGCTCAGCGCCTCCGAGGGAGCGGTGGCCCTGCTGGCTCCGGGCGGCCAGTTGCATGTCCATGCGCGGGGCCACCTGCGCATGGGTTGTGTGCGACAGGGCCTCAGCCTGCAGGGAACGGGGCGCCTGATCCTGGAGGCCGCCGGCCAGTCCCTGACGCTGGGCCCGGAGGGCCTGCGCCAGGTCGCCAGCGGCTCCTGGAGGGTGCGCGCCGCACGACGCCTGTGGGGCGATCCCTGCCATGCGGGCCGCTCACGATGATGCCAGGTCCCGTGTGCGAGGCGGCCGGCGCGCAAGCGCCCCCCAATCCCCTGCTCCGAGCCGCGGCGCCCTTGTTGCGCGCCCTGGCCGCCATCCAGTGCGCGCAGGAGCCGCCCGCCACGGGCCTGCGGCCGCTGCACGACCGCCTGGCGCAGGAAGTCCTCGAGTTCTCGCGTGCCTGCGATCGCGCCGGGCTGCGTCACGAGCACATGCTGGCCGCGCGCTACGCCCTGTGCACGGCGCTGGACGAAGCCCTGAGCTGCAAGCCCTGGGCCGGCGGAGAGCAGGCCAGCGTGGGGCCCTGGTCGCAATACGCGCTGTTGCAGGAATTCCATCAGGAGGGCGAGGGCGGCCGAACCGTGTTCCCCCTGATCGCGCGCCTGGCCGCGCAGCCCCGGGAGCATCGCGAGGTGCTGGAGGTGATGCTGCACATCCTGGCCTTGGGCTTCATGGGCGACTATCGCTGCCGCGCCGACGGCGCCCAGGCGCTGGAACAGGTGCGCCGCCGCCTGCTGGCCATGCTGGGTGGCGACACGCAGCCGGTGTGCGTGGCGCCGCACGCGCGCGTGGCCTGCCCGCCGCGGCCGCGGCGACCCTGGCTTGGCGCCCTGCCGTACGCTGTTCCGGTGCTCGGCCTGTCGGTCCTGGCCGTCTGTGGCTGGGCCTGGCGCGGCCAGGCCCAGCAGGAATCCTCCGCATTGCGCGACCAGCTCCTGGGCCTGCGCGCCCAGGCCGAGGCCGCGCTGGCCCGGGGCGGGCCGGATGCCGCGGCGCATGGCGCGTCGCAGCAGCCCTCGGTGGACCCTGCGGTCGACCCCAGGGCCTGGCTCGATACCCCGCTACGTGCCGGGCAGCTGGAGCTTCGGCCCGAGGCGGGCGGGTGGCGCATCGGCCTGCGCGGCGCGCCGATGTTCGCCCAGGGCAGCAGCGAGATCGATCCCGGCCTGTCGGTCCTGCTGCGTCAGATCGCCGCCATGGCGCGGGCCCACGGCGGGCAACTGCTCGTGCTGGGCTACACCGACGCCACCAGCCGGCATGCCGATCCCGCGGGGAACCAGGCGCTGTCCCAGCGCCGCGCGGACGCGGTCGCCGCCCGGCTCGTGCACGAGGGTGTGGATGCGAGCCATGTGCGCGCACTCGGGCGGGCCAGCGCCGATCCCCTGGGCGACAACGCCACCGCGGGCGGACGCGCGCGCAACCGGCGCGTGGAAATCGTGCTGCGCGACGGCGCGGGAGCCGCGCCATGAGGGGACTGCCCAGCCAGCTGCCACGGCTGTCGCCACGCATGGTCGCGGCCCTCGCGATGGCGCTTGCGCTGGCCCTGGCCCTCGGCGCGGCCGGCCCCCTGCTGAGCGTCGGCCACGGCCATCCGCTGGCGCCCGGATCCACGCGTGCCGTGCTGGTGGCGCTCGTCGCCTGGGCCGCCTGCCTGTGGGCGGCGCGGCGATCCCTGCTCGGTCCCGTGCTCGGCCTGTTCTGCCTGCTCATCGCCCAGGGAGGAGCCGAGTTCGCCTGGGCCGGCCACCGGCCTCTGCGAGCCCACGGGCTTCGCCTGCTGCTCATCGGCCTGATCGCTCTGGCCTACCTGGGGTGGCTGGGCTGGCGCGCCTGGCGCCGCGGCAGTCGCGCCCACGAGCTGCGCCAGATCCTCGGCGCGATACGAGGGCTGCTGCTGGCCGTGCCGGAGCAGCAGGGACCGGCGCGCATGCACGGCGCCCTGGCGCGACATCTGCTGGAGGTGCG
>DAIDHU010000310.1 GCA_027451915.1 Thiomonas sp.
CGCCACCTGGCCCTGCTGGGCCGGCGCGGCGCCGACACCCCCGGCCTGGACCAGGCGCTGCCCGCGCTGCGCGAGGCCGGGGTGCAGGTGCGCGTGTACGCCTGCGACGTCAGCCAGCGCGAACAGCTCGCCCGCACCCTGCTGGACATCCGCGGCTCCATGCCCCCGCTGCGCGGCGTGGTGCACGCCGCCATGGTGCTCGACGACGCCCTGCTCTCCGGGCTGGACGAACCACGCCTGCGGCGCGTGCTGCAACCCAAGCTGGATGGCGCCTGGAACCTGCACGAGCTCACCCGCGAGCAGGCGCTGGACCTGTTCGTGCTCTTCTCCTCCGCCACCACCCTGCTGGGCAACCCCGGCCAGGCCAACTACGTGGCCGCCAACGCCGCGCTCGAAGCCCTGGCCCGGCTGCGCCGCGCCCAGGGCCTGCCGGCCTGCGCCCCCGCCTGGGGCCCCATCGCCGACGTGGGCGTGCTCACCACCAACGAGCTGGCGCGAGACAGCCTGGCCGCGCGCCTGGGCGCGCCCGCGCTGCCCGCCCGCGACGCCCTGGCCATGCTCGAGCGCCTGCTGCTGCAGGACCTGCCCGGCGCCGCCCTGCTGGACTTCAGCTGGAGCGCCCTGCAGCGCCTGCTGCCCTCGGCCGGCGCCCACCGTTTCGCGGAACTGCGCGCGCAGGCCGACCAGGGCGACGACGAGCGCGAGCAGGACCTGCGCCGCCACCTCGCCGAGCTGCCGCCCCACGAGGCCCGCGAACTCGTACTGCAACACCTGTGCCGCGAGGTGGCCGGCATCCTGCGCCTGCCCGCCGACAAACTCAGCCCCTCGCAATGCGTGTTCGACCTGGGCATGGACTCGCTCATGGCCGTGGAACTCGGCCTGGCCCTGGAGCGCCGCTTCGGCATCCGCGTGCCCCCCATGCTGCTCAACGAGAACCCCAGCATCGAGCGCATCGCCGAGCGCCTGCTCGCCACCCTGGGCCCGCAGCCCGAGGCGCAGGCCCCGGACCCCACCCAGCAACTGGTGCAGGGCCTGCTGGCGCAGCACGCCGAGCACCACGCCGAGACCACGGCCGCCGAACTCGCCGAACAAGTGCGCGAAGCCGCCGACAGCGGCGCACGCCTGATCGCCTGAACGCCCACGCACGCCACCCCACACCATGAACCCCAACGACCCCGAAACCCGCCCCGCCGGCGCGCACTCGCTGGGAGGCATCGCCGCGGTCGCGCGCAAACGCCTGCTGGAGCGCCTGCGCAGCCACGGCGAGGCCGAGGCCCCGCCACCCGCGCAAGCCCCCGCCACCGCCCCTTCCGCGGCCAAGGTGCCCGACGCCTGGTGCCGCTTCGAGACCCTGCCCGCCTACCAGCGCCTGCTGGCCTCGCAGGCCGCGGCCCGGCGCATCGGGGTGGAGAATCCATTTTTCCGGGTGCACGAAAGCGCGGCGGGGGCCACCACCCGCGTGGGCGGGCGGGAATACCTCAACTTCTCCAGCTACGACTACCTGGGGCTCAACGGCCACCCGCGCATCGAGCAGGCCGTGCTGCAGGCCCTGCACCGCTACGGCACCTCCGCCTCGGCCAGCCGCCTGGTGGCCGGCGAGCGCCCCGTGCAACGCGAACTCGAGCGCGAGCTGGCCGACTGGTACGGCACCGAGGAATGCGTGGCCTTTGTCAGCGGCCACGCCACCAACGTCAGCACCATCGGCAGCCTGTTCGGCCCCAAGGATCTGGTGCTGCACGACGCCCTGATCCACAACAGCGTGCTCGAGGGCATACGCCTCTCCGGCGCCCACCGCCGCAGCTTCCCCCACAACGACTGGGCCCGGCTGGACCAGTTGCTGCACGACATCCGCGCCGACTTCGAACGCGTGCTCATCGTGATCGAAGGCCTGTACAGCATGGACGGCGACATGCCCGAGCTGCCGCGCTTC
>DAIDHU010000311.1 GCA_027451915.1 Thiomonas sp.
TTCAACGTGCACTCCAACCGCTCTCCGGTGGACGGCGAGGTGGTGTCGGTGAACTATTTCCCCGGCCGTTTCTTCAACGCCGACCTGGACAAGGCTTCGCTGGAGAACGAGCGCAATGCCGTGGTCCTGCGCTGCGACTCGCGCACCGTGACCGTGGTGCAGGTGGCCGGGCTGATCGCGCGGCGCGTGTTGTGCTACGTGGCGCCGGGCCAGAGCCTGCGCCGCGGCGAGCGCTTCGGTTTCATCCGCTTTGGCTCGCGCGTGGACCTGTACCTGCCGCCGGATGCTCGCGCGCTGGTGTCCATCGGCGACAAGGTGCACGCCAGCAGCACCGTGCTGGCCGAGTTCGCGCCGCCCACGGCGGCCGCGCAGTCCGCGCAGTCGGCCTGAGGAGACCGCGATGGCACGCAATGTGAGCCGCTTTCCCGACAGCCGCGCCAAGTCCCGCCTGCGCTCCCCGGTGGAGGAGGAACCCGGGCTGGACCCCGGGCTGCCCGATCCCGTCGAGGACATCGCGCACTCCGGGCGCAGGCGCCGTGGCATCTACCTGCTGCCCAACTCCTTCACCGCCGCGGCCCTGTTCGCGGGCTTCTACGCCGTGGTCATGGCCATGGCGCAGGACTATGAGCGTGCCGCGGTGGCCATTTTCGGGGCCATGGTGCTGGACAGCCTGGACGGGCGCGTGGCCCGCATGACCCACACCCAGAGCGAGTTCGGCGCCCAGTTCGATTCCCTGGCCGACATGGTCTCCTTCGGCGCGGCGCCCGCGCTGATCATGTACCAATGGTCCCTGCACGGCCTGGGCAAGCTGGGCTGGCTGGCGGCCTTCGTGTACTGCGCCGGCGCCGCGCTGCGCCTGGCCCGCTTCAACACCAACATCGGGGTGGTGGACAAGACCTATTTCCAGGGCCTGCCCAGCCCGGCCGCCGCGGCCCTGGTGGCCGGCTTCATCTGGGTGCTGGCCGACTCCCAGGTCAGCGGCACGCGCATCGAATGGGGAGCCTTCGCGGTCACCGCCTTCGCCGGCATGAGCATGGTCACCAACGTGCCCTTCTACAGTTTCAAGGCCGTGAGCCTGCGACGCAGCGTGCCCTTCATCACCCTGTTCCTGATCGTGCTGCTCATCGGGCTCATCGCCTACCGTCCGCCACTGGTGCTGTTCGGCTTGTTCTGCGCCTACGCCCTGTCGGGCTACGGCCTGTACGTCTGGCGCAAGCTGCAGGGGCGCTCGGTCAGCGTGATCTCCACCTCCACCGACGAACCGGACGAGCGCGGCCTGCACGGCTGAGGCCGCGCGCGCCTCAGGCCTTGCCGAGCAGGAAGTCCGCGGCCATCTCGCCGATCATCATCGCCGGCGCGTTGGTATTGCCTCCCACCAGCGTGGGCATGATCGAGGCATCGGCCACGCGCAGCGCGTCCACCCCGCGCACCCGCAGGCGACTGTCCACGACCGCCAGGTCGTCCTGACCCATGCGGCAGGTGCCCACGGGGTGGTAGATGGTCTCGGCGTTGGCGCGGATGTAGGCGTCCAGCATGGCGTCGTCGTCGCCCACCGCGTTGCCGGGCGACAGTTCGATGCCCGCGTGCCGGCCCCAGGCCGACGAGGCGAGCAGGTGCCGCGCCAGGCGGAGCCCGGCACGCAGGACCGGCAGGTCCTCGGGGTGGCTGAGATAGGCCGGATCGATGCGCGGCGCCTGCTGCACGTCCGGCGAGCGCAGGCTGATGCGCCCGCGGCTGGCCGGGCGCAGCGCGCACACATGCAGGGTAGCCCCGTAGCCCCAGACCAGCCGGCGCCCATGGTCGCGCAACAGCGATGGCAGGAAATGCAGTTGCAGGTCCGGGCGCGGCAGTCCGGGGCGCGAGCGCGCGAAGCCTCCGGCCTCGGCGGCGTTGCTGCTGAACAGCCCGTCGTGGCGCCTCGCATAGCTCCATGCCGCCGCGAGCAGGCGCGGCACCATGCGCGGGCCGACTCCCACCGAAACGTGGGAATGCTCGCGCATGCTCGCGGTCACGTCCAGGTGGTCCTGCAGATTGCGCCCGACCCCCGGCATTTCCAGGATCGTCTGGATGCCCAGCGCGCGCAGCAGCGGGGCCTCGCCCAGCCCGGACAGCAGCAGCAACTGCGGCGAATGCACGGCGCCTGCGCACAACAGCACTTCCGCACGCGCGCGCATGCGCCGCAGGCCCTGCGGGCCGCGGTACTCCACGCCCACCGCGCGGCGGCCCTCGAACAGGATGCGGGTGACCTGGCAGCCGGCGCGGATCTGCAGGTTGCCGCGGCGCCGCGCGGGATCCAGGAAGGCACGCGCGCTGCTCCAGCGTCGTCCCTGCCATTGCGTGACCTGATACAGGCCGCAGCCCTCGGGGTCCTCGGCATCGTGGAAGTCCCTGCGTCGCGGCAGCCCGCAAGCGGCCGCCGCATCGACAAAGGCCAGGCTCAGCGGGTTCGGGCTGCGCAGGTCCGACACATGCAGCGCGCCGGCCCCGCCGTGCGTGGGCGAGGCGCCATGCTGCTGGCGCTCATGGCGCAGGAAACGCGGCAGCACGTCCTTCCAGGCCCAGCCCGGGTTGCCGGCCTCGGCCCAGTCGTCGTAGTCGCGCGGGTGGCCGCGCATGTAGATCATCGCGTTGATCGAGCTGCTGCCGCCCAGCACCTTGCCGCGTGGCCAGTACAGCTGGCGCCCGCCCAATTCGGGCTGCGATTCGGTCTGCAGGTACCAGTTGTGCTTGCGGCCGCGCAGCAGGCCGACGATTCCCATGGGCGTGTCGATCAGCGGCGAGGCGCCTTCCCCGCCAGCCTCGAACAGGCACACGCCCGTGTCGGCGCGCTCGCTGAGCCGGTTCGCCAGCACGCAGCCGGCGGAGCCGGCGCCCACGATGATGTAGTCGGTCTGATCGCCGTCGTTCGCCGCCATCCTTCACTCCCCCTGGTCACGCAGCCAGCCCATGGTACGCAAGCCAGGCGCGCAGCCAAGGGGGAACGGATCAAGCAAACAGCTTGCGCGCGATGCCGGCGACGTGGCGGCCCTGATAGCGCGCGACGGCCAGCTCGTTGGCGCTGGGGGTGCGGCTGCCGTCGCCCTTGCTCAAGGTGGTGGCGCCGTAGGGGGTGCCGCCGCTGATCTCGTCCATATTGGTCAGCTGGGCGCAGGCGTAGGGCACGCCCACCACCACCATGCCATGGTGGAACAAGGTGGTGTGGAAGGAAGTGATCGTGGTTTCCTGGCCCCCGTGCTGCGTGGCGGTGCTGGCGAACACGCTGCCCACCTTGCCCACCAGCTTGCCTTGCTGCCACAGCGCGCCGGTCTGGTCCAGGAAATTGCGCATCTGCCCGCACATATTGCCGAAGCGGGTCGGCGTGCCGAACACGATGGCGTCGTAGTTGCCGAGTTCCGCCGGGGTCGCCACCGGCGCTTCCTGCTGGGTCTTCGCATGGATGGCGGCCAGGGTCTCGGCCGGCATGGTCTCGGGCACGCGCTTGAGGGTCACTTCCACCCCCTCGACCTCGCGCGCTCCCGCGGCGACTTCCTGCGCCATGCGTTCCACATGTCCCCAGGTGCTGTAGTACAGAACCAGAATCTTCGTCATTGTTCGCTCCTTTCGTGACTCGACCAGAAATCTCGGAGCTTGTAGCGTAAGGCAACCGGGTTTCGTACGCTTTGGTAACCGGCATCCCGGTCAGCATTCTCCCCGGGGCCGGCCCCCGCGGCTCAGCGCGGCGGGGAGGCCGCCCGCGCCGGGGCCCGCGGGGCCGAGGCCTCGCGCAGCGCCGTGGGCAGGGCCACGGCGGCCATGGCCGCGTAGCCGGCATCCGATGGATGCAGGTGGTCGCCGCTGTCCAGGCGCGGGGCCATGCGCGAGGGATGGCGGGGATCACGCAGCGCGGCGTCGAAGTCGATCACGCCGTCGAAGTCCCGCTGGGAGCGGATCCAGGCATTGAGTTGCCCGCGCAGGGCTTCGCTGGCCGCGGGCAGCGAGGCCGGCGTCAGCGTGCCCACGTAGGCCCGCAGGCCGCGGGCATGGGCCTGGCGCGCCAGGGTGGCCAGGCCCTGCTCGAGCAGCGCCGCGTCCACGTGCAGATGCGGGGCGTCGCAATCCAGCCCCCGTCGCTGCGGCGTGTGCGCGAAATCGATGTCGTTGATGCCGATCAGCACCACCAC
>DAIDHU010000312.1 GCA_027451915.1 Thiomonas sp.
CGTGCGCGCCGCGCGCGGCATCGTGCTCGGGGGGGGCGGCAGTTTCGTGCGCCTGGATCCCGGCGGCATCGACTACGGCAGCCCGGGGCCCCTGCTGCAGCGCGGCGCGCCGGCCTGCCTGGGCCTGCGCTGAAGTCCCGCCGAGGCCCCATTGACCCGGGCAGGGGAAAGGACACAGTGTCGCAAGGATGTTGCGTCGACCCCGCGCAGGATCGCGCGCGCTTGCGTCCAATGGAGCCTCGTGCCTCGATTCGACAGGACCGCGCCATGCCAAGCTCCAGCCCCCAGCCCACCCTTCCGCAAGCCCCGACCCCGCAACCCGCGGCCCCGCGGCGTCCCACCCGCATCAGCTCCTGGCAGCTGGCCCTGCTGTCCACTGGCAGCATGATCGGTTCCGGCTGGCTGTTCTCCCCCTTCTACGGCCTGCAGGCCGCGGGCGGCGCGGTGCTGCTGGCCTGGGTGCTCGCCGCGGCGCTGAGCCTGGTGGTCAGCCTGTCCTTCGCGCGCATGTGCGCCGCCTTCCCGGTGGTGGGCGGCACCTACCGCCTGCTGGGCATCACCCATCCGCGCAGCACCGCCAATGTGTTCCTCATTCTCGGCTGGCTGAGCTACGTGGTGTTCCTGCCGCTGGAGGCCCAGTCGGTGGTGCAGTACCTGGCCTTCTGGTGGCCGGGGCTGGTGCGCCACCTGGGAGCGGGCGAGGTGCAGCTGTCGTGGAGCGGCCTGGGCGTCGGGGTGCTGCTGATCCTGGGCATCACCTGGTTCAACACCCTGCACATCACGCGGGTGGCGCAGGCCAACGCCTGGGTGAGTGTGTGGAAGGTACTCGTGCCCTTGCTGGTGGCCCTGGCGGTGATTGTCGTGCACGGCCGGCGCGAGCATTTCGCCGCGCACTGGAATACCGGGCCCCTGGCGCTGGAGCCGGCCATGCTCGCGGTGATCGGCAGCGGCCTGGCCTTTGCCTTCGCCGGTTTCCAGAACGGGCTGATCCTGGCCAACCAGGTGCGCGATCCCCGGCGCTCGCTGCCCTTTTCCCTGTACCTGCCCCTGCTGCTCGGCCTGCTGCTCTACATGCTGCTGTCGTCGAGTTTCATGGCCACGCTGCCCGCCGGAGTCGCCGAGCTGGGCAACGCAGCGGCGCCCCTGCTGGGGCTGGTTTCCGTGCTGGGCCTGGGCCTGCTGATGCCGGTGCTGCTGGCGGACGCCGTGGTGGCCCCCATGGGCACGGCCAATGTATTCGTGGCGGTCACCGCGCGCATTCTCTACGCCTGTGGCTACGAGTTGCGCCCGGGCGGGCGGCTCACCCGACTCAACCGCCACGGCAGCCCGGTGTTCGCGCTGTGGGTCAACGCGGCGGTGGGGCTGCTGTTCCTGCTGCCCTTCCCGACCTGGAAGCAGCTGGTGGGGTTCCTGTCCTCGATGGTCGTGTTCGCCTACCTGGCGGGGCCGGTCAGCCTGCTGGTGCTCAGCCGCGCCAGCTCCCGCGGCAGCATCGGCCTGCGCGGCGCGCTGCGCGCGCGGGTGGTCGGCGTGACGGGCTTTCTGTGCAGCACCTGGCTGGTGTACTGGGGCGGGCGCCACAACCTGGGCTGGCTGCTGCTGGCGCTGGTGCTGGCGGTGGCCCTGCACGGCTGGCTGCAGGGGCGTGGCGCCGGCTTGCGCCGCGACCTGCGGGCGAATGCCTACCTGGTGGGATTCGTCGCGGCCCTGTGCGCGCTGTCGTGGGCACGGCACCTGGGTTGGCTGGGTTTTCCCTGGGACAACCTGGCCGCGGCGCTGGTGGGGCTGCTGGCCTGCGCGGGCTTCCTGCGCGCGCGCCTGGGCGATGCGCAGATCGAGGCCCAGGTGCTCCGCCTGGGTGAGGAGCGGCGCAGCGACGCCATGGCCTCGGCGCCGGCCTGAGCGGGCGCTCGTAAACTAGGTGGAGTATTCTCCGCGCATCAGCGATACTATGCGCTACGGAGGAACTTGCCCATGAGTCAGGTACAGGAATCGTCGGCGGCCAGCCAGACTCGCGCCGCCGGCCCGCAAGTGCGCAGCTGGTTCCACGCGCCCACCAACACGGTATGCCATGTGGTCGTGGATCCGCAGACCCGGCACTGCGCGCTGATCGACAGCGTGCTGGACTTCGACTACGCCTCGGGTAGAACCGGCACGAGCTTTGCCGACGCCATCATCGACTACCTGCGCGTCGAGGACCTCCACCTGGACTGGCTGCTGGAGACCCACGCCCACGCCGATCACCTCTCGGCCGCCAGCTACATCCGGGGCAAGCTCGGCGGGCGCATCGCCATCGGCGAGCACATCCGCGACGTGCAGAAGGTGTTTCGCGCGCTGTTCCACGACCCTGGCATCGCGCAGGACGGCCAGCCCTTCGACAAGCTCTTCGCCGACGGCGAGGTCTTCGCCATCGGCGAACTCCAGGCCCGGGTGATGCACACGCCGGGCCACACCCCGGCCTGCGTGGTCTACGTGGTGGGCGACTGCGCCTTTGTCGGTGACACCCTGTTCATGCCCGACTACGGCACCGCGCGCTGCGACTTCCCCGGCGGCGACGCGCATGTGCTCTACCAATCGGTGAGGCGCATCTTCGAGCTGCCGCCGCAGACCCGCCTGTACATGTGTCACGACTACATGCCCGGCGGGCGCGAGCCGCGCTGGGTGTGCACGGTGCAGGAGCAGCGCGAGGGCAATGTGCAGATCCACGACGGCGTCAGCGAAGCGCAGTTCGTGGAATTTCGCAAGCTGCGCGATTCCGGGCTGGGCATGCCGGCGCTGATCCTGCCCTCCATCCAGGTCAACGTGCGCGCCGGACGCATGCCCGAGCCGGAGGCCAACGGCCTGAGCTACCTGAAGGTGCCGCTGAACGCCGTGTGAGAGCGGGCGGGCGGCCAGCCCATGGGGGGGCCCGCGGCAGGTCGTAGACTTGCCGGTTTTTCGCATTGGCCGCACCGATGACCCAGCCCCCATCCCCGCCCGAAGCCAGGCCTGCCTCCACCACCGAAGCCGGGGGAATCCAGCCCGTGTTCGCGACCGTCGCCGAACAGCAGGTCAAGATCCTGGCCCAGCTCGGCGCCGAGCTGCAATTGCGCGTGCCCCAGATCGCCGCCGCCGTGGAACTGCTCGATGGCGGCGCGACGGTCCCCTTCATCGCCCGCTACCGCAAGGAAGCCACCGGGGGCATGAGCGACGAGCACCTGCGCAGCCTCGAGCAGCGCCTGGGCTACCTGCGCGAACTCGAGCAGCGTCGGGTCGCGATTCTCAAATCCATGGCCCAGCAGGGCAAGCTCACGCCCGAGTTGCAGCAGGCCATCCAGGCAGCCGAGCAGCGCCAGCAGCTCGAGGACCTGTACCTGCCCTACAAGCCGCGCATGGTCACGCGCGCTCAAAAGGCGCGCGCCGCCGGACTGGAGCCGCTGGCCCAGCGTCTGTTTTCCGACCCCACGCGCGATCCGCGCACCGAGGCGGCCGAATTCGTGCTGGCGCACAAGGGCGAGGACGGCTCCGACTTCACCAGCGTCGAGGCCTGCCTGGATGGCGCGCGCGACATCCTGGTGGAGCGCTGGGCCGAGGATGCCGCGCTGGTGGGCCCGATGCGCGAATGGCTGTGGGGCTGCGCCGAACTGCGCTCGCGCCTGCGCGAGGGCAAGGAACGCGAGGCAGCCAACTTCCAGGATTATTTCGACTACTCCGAGCCGATCGCCCGCGTGCCTTCGCACCGTGCGCTGGCGGTGCTGCGTGGACGCGCCCAGGAACTCCTGGACCTGAGCCTGGAGCTGCCCGGGCCGCCGGCGGGGGCCGGCTCGCTCAACGTCGCCCAGCAGCGCATCGCCGCGCACGTTGGCTGGAGCCACGGCTCGCGCGCCGCGGACGACTGGCTGCAACGCTGTGTGCAATGGGCCTGGCGCGTGAAGCTGTCGCTGTCGCTGGAGCGCGAGTTGTTCGCCCGTCTGCGCGAGCAGGCCGAGGAACAGGCCATCGCGGTGTTCGGCGCCAACCTGCGCGACCTGCTGCTGGCCGCGCCGGCCGGCGCGAAAACGG
>DAIDHU010000313.1 GCA_027451915.1 Thiomonas sp.
GACTTCATCGCGCCGAAGGGGCAGGGCGAGGACCACATCGGCCTGTTCGCGGTGACGGCCGGCCTGGGCGCCGAGGAGCATGTGCGCCGCTTCCAGGAGGCCAACGACGACTACTCGGCCATCCTGCTCAAGGCCCTGGCCGACCGCCTGGCCGAGGCTCTGGCCGAGTGGCTGCACCAGCGCGTGCGCACCGACCTGTGGGGCTACGCCGCGCAGGAGCAACTCGGCCTGGAGCAGCTGATCCGCGAGGAGTATGTGGGCATCCGCCCGGCGCCGGGCTATCCGGCCTGCCCCGAGCATTCGGTCAAGGAGGACCTGTTCGCGGTGCTGGGCGCGCAGCAGCTGGGAATGTCGCTGAGCGAGAGCTGGGCCATGCTGCCCGCGGCCAGCGTCAGCGGCTTCTACTTCGCCCACCCGCAGGCTCGCTATTTCCAGGTGGGCCCGGTGGGCGAGGACCAGGCGGCCGATTGGGAAGCTCGCAGCGGCCGGCGCCTGCAGGCGGTGCAGCGCGCGGCCGATCGGCTGGTCTGAGTCCGCGGCGCCGCGCCAACGACAAGGGCGGCCCGAGGGCCGCCCTTGTCATGGCACCGGCTCAGGCGCTCAGGCGCCGTGCGGGTCCTCGTGGCGCATCGCCCGCTCCGCCTCCTCGGCCTCGCGCAGCGCCTGGGCGCGTGCCTCGTGGCTGTGGTCGGCGGCCAGCATCATGTACACCGCCGGCACGACGAACAGGGTGAACAGGGTGCCGATGGACAGGCCGGAGGCGATCACCAGGCCCATGTTGAAGCGGCTTGCGGCTCCCGCGCCGGTGGCGGTGATCAGCGGCACCACCCCCAGCACCATGGCCGCGGTGGTCATCAGGATCGGGCGCAGGCGCATGCCGGCGGCGTGCTCGATGGCCTCGCGCTTGCTGCGACCTTCGCGCTGCAGGTTGTTGGCGAACTCCACGATCAGGATGCCGTGCTTGGACACCAGGCCGATCAGGGTCACCAGCCCGACCTCGCTGTAGATGTTCAGCGTGGCCCCCCCGATGCCCAGGTTGATGAACAGCAGCGCGCCCGAGATGGCCATGGGCACCGACACCAGGATGATGATCGGGTCGCGGAAGCTCTCGAACTGGGCCGCCAGGGCGAGGAAGATGATCACCAGGGCGAAGCCGAAGGTCAGCAGCAGACCGCCGGATTCCTGCTCATACTGCCGCGAGGGGCCGGCGAAGTCGAAGCTGTAGCCCGCCGGCAGCGTGCGCTGCGCCAGATCCTTCAGGTCCTGCAGCGCCTTGCCCTGGGAGACGAAGGGCACCGGCACCGCGTTCATGGTGGCCGAGTTGGCCTGCTGGAAATGGTTGATGGTCTCCGGCTGCGCCGAGGTCTTCAGGTGCACCACGGTGGACAGCGGAACCATCGCGCCGTTGCTGGCCCGGATCTGGTAGTTGAGCAACTGCTCGGTGGTCAGCCGGAAGCGCCGCTGCACCTGCGGGATCACCTTGTAGGAGCGGCCGTCCAGGTTGAAGAAATTGACGTAGCCGCCACCCAGCATGGCCGACAGCGCCGAGCCGATCTGCTGCATGCTCAGGCCCAGCTGCGCGGCCATGTTGCGGTCCACGAGGATGGTGGTCTGCGGCAGGTCGATGCGCAGGTCGGATTGCATGAAAATGAAGTCGCCCGTCTTCAGCGCAGCGTGCAGGAATTGCTGCGACACCGTGTACAGGCGCCCCACCGGGTCGCTGGTGGTGAGCACGAACTGCACCGGCAGCCCGCGCGCGCCCGGCAGCGACGGCGGCTGGAACACGGCCACCTGCGCGCCCGCGATGTGGGCCAGCTTTTGCTGCAGCTGGGGCTGCAGCTGGTTGGTGGTCAGCTTGCGCTCGTCCCAGGGCTTGAGCACCATGCCCCCGATCACCTGCGTGGGCGAGTTGATCTGGAACACGTGGTCGGTCTCGGGGTAGCCCTTGTAGACGTCGTAGATCTGCCGCGTGACCTGCGCGCGCTGCTCGGGCGTGGCCGAGGGGTTGGTGAAGGCCAGGGAGATCAGCACCCCCTGGTCCTCCTGCGGCGCCAGCTCCGAGGTGGAACTGCTGTACAGGAAGTAGATCGACCCCAGCACGATGATGCCGAACACCGCGGTCACCGGCAGGTAGTTCAGCGAGCCGTGCAGGGTGCGCTCATAGCGGCCGTGCAGGCGCTCGAAACTCCGGTCGAGGAACAGCACCAGCCGGTCCTGCCAGTTGCGGCTCTGCGGGTCCGGCGCCTTGAGCAGGTGCGAGCACATCATCGGCGACAGGGTCAGCGCGATGATGGCCGAGATGATCACCGTGCCCACCAGGGAGAAGGCGAACTCGGTGAACAGCGCGCCGGTCAGGCCGCTCATGAAGCCGATGGGCACGTACACCGCCACCAGCACCACGGCCATGGCCAGGATCGGGTTGGCCAGTTCGCGCGCGGCGCGGATGGCCGCGTCCCTTCGCCC
>DAIDHU010000314.1 GCA_027451915.1 Thiomonas sp.
ACCCAGGTCATCGATCGCCAGCTTCACCCCCAGCTCGGCCAGGGCTGCGATGGCGCGCGACTGGGCCGATCGGTCGATCTCCTGGGTCTCCAGCAGTTCCAGGGTCAGGCGCGCCGGGTCGACCCCGCTGGCATGCAGGGCTTGCGCCACCCACTCGGCGCACTGCGGATGCACCAGCGTGTTCGGCGCCAGGTTGACCGAGACCTCCAGTTCCAGGCCCTGGGAGTCCCAACGGCGCAGCCACCCCAGTGATTGCTCCAGCACCATGCGCAGCAGGCGGTCGAGTTCGGCGTCTCCCAGCAGGGGCAGGAACACGCCCGGCATCACCAGCGATGCGTCGGCAGCGCGCAGCCGGGCCAGCGCCTCCACGCGCCGCACGCTGCCATCGAGCAGGTTCACCACCGGCTGCATATGCAGCTCCAGGCCTCCCCGGAACAGCGCGGCCCGGTGCGCCTGGGCCACCTCCCGCGACGGCGGCGCCACGGGCTGGGGCACGCGCAGGGTGCGCCACGCCTGGGCCGCCTGCTGCTGCAGCAGCCTGGCGAAATGGCGCATGCGACGCGCCTGGAACTGCTCGGGCCCGGCGCCGAACAAGACCAGCACGAAGGCCGCCCCCTCCTGTTGCGCGGGCACCGGGATGGCCATCACGCTGCGCACCCCATGCGCCTGCATGCGAGCCTGCCACAGGCCCAGGCGGGCGTCGCGCCCGTACTCGCCGGTGCTTTGGATGCGCCCGCTTCGCCACGCGCTGC
Organism: Thiomonas sp.; assembly: GCA_027451915.1. Lineage (GTDB taxonomy): Bacteria > Pseudomonadota > Gammaproteobacteria > Burkholderiales > Burkholderiaceae_C > Thiomonas_A. Next base: position 753 of record DAIDHU010000314.1, read on the forward strand.
CGACCAGGCCGCGTCCGGCCGGACTGTCGTCGTCCTGGCGAACCTGGTAGCTGCCTTCGCGCAGGTCCGTGCCGATGGCCTGCGCGCAGGGGCCCGCGCCGGCCTCCACCTGGAAACAGCCCTGCGAATCCGGGCGCATGAGCACGCAGGCCAGCATGCCGTCGAGCTCGCCCACGGGGCGCAGCAGCGCCTCCAGCGCGTCGCGCCAGGGCGTGCCTGCCGCGGGGGCCGGCTGGTCGAACACCGCGAAATAGCGCGCCACGACCTGGTCGTGCGCGAGCATCTGCGCCTGCAGGTCCTCGCGCAGCCTGGCCTCGGCGATCTGCGCCAGCTCGTGGCGCGTGCGCGCCATCGCGGCCGAGGCGCGCATGCGTTCCGCCAGATCCTGTTGCACCAGGGCGGCGCCGCGCACCAGCATCGAAGGTTCCAGGCCCATGAGCGCGAGCGCACGACCGCGCTGACCGGCATGATGCTGGACCTCCTCGCGCGTGCGCTGGGCGCCGAGCAGCCATTGCGCATGCAGGGCCTGCTCCCTCGCCAGCTCACGCAGCCTGTCGGCGCCCAGACTGCCCTCGGGTTGCGCCCATTCCGCGAGCAAGCGCTGCTCGCAGGCCTGCGGCTCCAGCAGGGCCCGCACCGCGGCCGTGCCCAGCCATTCGCTCGCGAGCTGGCCGAAAGGGTCGAAATTCGCCGCCGCGTCGCTGCCGGCGCCACCGGTGCCCAGTTGCCACCAGCGCGCGCGCTGCAGCTTGTGGGCCTTGAGCTCGTACAGCGCGGCGTCGGCCTGGCGCAGCACGGCCTCGCCCCCGCCGGCCTGCGCGGGCACCAGCGCCAGGCCCAGGCTCATGCCCACCCGCACGCGCTGGCCCTGCGGAAGCTGGAATTCGCGCTCCACGGCATCGTGCAGGCGCGCCAGCACGGCATCGAGCTGCGACTCCAGCTCCTGTTCGTCCAGATCCTCCAGCACCAGCACGAATTCATCGCCCCCGAAGCGAGCCAGGAAATCCGAGCCACGCAGCGTGTCGCGCAGGCGCCGCCCGAATTCGCGCAGCAAGGCGTCGCCCGCGCCGTGGCCGTGCGCGTCGTTGACCGGCTTGAAATCGTCCAGGTCCAGCATGCCCACCACCACCCGGCTGCCGGGCCGGCGCGCGCGTTGCAGCACCCGCGGCAGGTATTGCTCCAGCGCGCGTCGGTTGGGCAGGCCCGTGAGCGTGTCGTGACGGGCCTGAAAGGCGATGGTGTCGCGGGCCTCGTGCAGCGCGGTCACGTCGATGACGCTCCACAACACGCCGGGCTCGCCCTCGGGCAGCTCGATGGGCACGCCGCTGATCTCGCACACCCTCGACGAACCGTCATGCCGGCGAAAGCGCTGCTCCAGCCGGCCGCGCAGCTGGCCCTGGCGCGCCTGCTGGGCGATTGCCTCGAAACGCGCGCTCTGCGGGCCGGCCCCGAACAACTCCTCCGCCGCCCGGCCCAGCAAATCCTCGCGGGCGTACCCGAGCATTTCGCACAGCGCCGGGTTGAGATCCCCGATGCGCCCGCTCGCGTCCAGCGTGAACATGCCCGCCGCATTCTTTTCCATCAGCCGGCGCTGGTAGGCCAGCGCCCGCTCCAGGCGCCGATGCAATTGCACCCGCTCGCTGATGTCGAGCAGGGTCCACACAACGGTCCGCGGACCCTGCTGCTCCACCACCCCGCCGGACACGTCGCAGGGCAGCTCGCTGCCGTCGCGCCGACGCAGCCGCAGGTTGCGCCCGTGCAGCGGCCGCTCCAGCAACTCGGCGTGGAATTGCTGCCAGCGCAGGAACTCGGGTTCATCCGCCACGAGATCGCGCGGGTCCAGGCTCAGCACCTGGTGCGCCCGGTCGTAGCCCAGCATGTGCACCAGGCGCTGGTTCACGCGCACCAGTCGCCCGTCGCGCAGGCCCACGATTCCGGCCTGGGAATGGTCCAGCAGGACGTCGCGCAAGGCCGAGGACTCGCGCTCGCGCTGGGCCAGGTCGATGCGGTCCAGGCCGCTGGACAGGCTTTCCGACAATTCCTCCAGCAATTCCCGCAGGTCCTGGTCGTAGACCGCGGTCTGCGCGTCGATGATGGTCATGATGGCCCAGGTCTCGCGACCGCGCCGGATGGGCAGGGTCGCCGCCGCGCGAAAACCATAGCGTTCGGCCATCTCCCGCCAGGGGCCGAGCTCGGGGGAGCCGAGGAAATCGTCGCTGACCAGCGCCCGGCCTTCGCGCCAGACCACGCCCGCGAAACCGCCCCCGTGGGGATCGTCGGCACGGCTGGAGATCACGATATGCCTCAGATATTCGGTCTGGCCGGCGCTGGCCAGGAACACGAAGCGACCGTCCGCCGCGGGGCGGGCCACGTACATGAGCCTGGCCCCCGCGTAGCGCACGCCCAGGGCGCAGGCCTGGCGCAGCAGTTGCAGGTCGTCGTCGGCATCGGCCACGGCCTGGCTGACCTCGGCCAGAAGCGCGCGGAAATCCGCCAGGCGGCGCAGGCGCTGCTGGGCGCGAACCAGGCGCGCCGCCGCCTGCCGGGCTTCGATCACCCGCACCGCCTGCCGCCCCAGCCGAGCCAGGCCTTCTCGCTGCGCCGCTTCCAGCCGGCGCGGCTGGCGATCGAGCACGCACAGGGTCCCCAGCGCGTGGCCCTCCCCCGTGCGCAGCGGCACGCCGGCGTAAAAGCGCAGATGCGGCGCCCCGCGCACCAGCGCCTGCCCGGAGAAGCGCGGATCCCGCCGGGCGTCCTCGACTTCCAGCATGCCCTCGCCGAGGATCGCCTGGGCGCAGAACCAGCCCTCGCGCGGGGTCTCGCGCACATCCAGGCCGAGGCGGCTCTTGAACCACACGCGGGCGGACTCCACCAGGCTCACCAGGGCGATCGGCGCCCCCGCGACCTGCGCCGCCAAGGCGCCGAGGTCGTCGAAGACCTGCTCGACGCCGGGGTCCAGCAGGTTCAGCTCGCGCAAGGCCTGGAGGCGCCGCGCCTCGTCGTCGGGCAATGCTTCGGAGGGGACGGCGGGACAGGACATGGCGGCGACTTCGAGGAGGCCGAATCATTCTCGCACGCAGGCCCCGCGTGGCGCCGGCGAGGCGCCGGCTAGGCGCCGATCCCACCGGGACACCTCGGGTAGACCCTAGCAATAAATGCGACACATTCCCTGCGTACCTTGCGGGCATTTTTCGCAGGTACGCTCTCGTCCTGCGGCGCATCCACCCTGCGCCCCGGGGTGATCCTCAGAAACCCCGGGCAGCAACATCCGCAATGGAGGACTCCGCGATGAACCAACATCCCTACGCAACACAAAGTTACACCGACCTCCTGGGTGAACTCGAGCATGCGAGGCGGGTGCTGGCCCAGGCGCGCATCGGCAGCCTGGCTCCCGCCGCCGCGGCCCAACGCGCCATCGAAGGCATCGACGCCGTCGAGGCATCCTGGAGCGCCTTCGGGAGGCAGCATCTGCGCGCCGCCCGCTGTGCACTGAACCTCTTGCGCCAAGGCGCATTGCCCCACACACCCGAATGCATCGACGCCGTCCGAGAACTCTCCGCGCTGCTTCAGGCGCACCGTGGCGCGGACCACGCGCCTTCGTGCAACCGGCACTACGCCTGGCAGTGACGGCCCCCCAGCACGCCCCCCTCCTGCGCAAGGCCCTGGGCGCCTGCGGCCTGGTGGCGGCCTTCGCCGCCCCCAGCTGCCACGCCGGGGTCCTGGCGGACGGAGAAGGCTGGATCTCCCAGGCAAGCTCCCACCTGCAGAGGGTCTACGACCAGGGGCAGACCCGGGTGTTCCTCACCGGCTATGCCTGGCACGACCCCCATACCTACACCGCGGCCAAGCGCGCGCAACTCAACAGCGATGCCTGGGGTTTCGGGGCCGCCAGGCGCCTGGCCGACGCGGACGGAAACGAGGAATTGGTGTACGCGATGGTGTTCTCCGACTCGCATCGCAAAGCCGAGCCGGTGGTGGGTTACGCGAAACAGTGGATCTGGCGCCCCGAGGGCGGCCCGATCAGCCTGGGCGCCGGATACACGGCGGGCGTGACATCGCGCGCGGATATTCTGAACAATATCCCATTCCCCATCGCTCTGCCCTTGCTTTCCTTGGGTATTGGCCGGGTACGCCTGTACGGAACTTATCTCCCCAAGGTGAATAACAAGCTGAACAACGGCAACGTCGCCTTTTTCTTTGCCAGCGTCCGCTTCGGCTGAACGGCTAGACTGGAACGAATCGCACCAGGAACTCGCCCATTTCCGGCGAGACCAGGCGGCAGCCCTGCCAAACTCCTTCCGAGCGTGCAAAGTTTCACGCATCGGATCGGCCCGCGCACCTACACTTCGCCGATCGCCCCCAACGGGGCCTCGGGGAAACGCCATGCGCGAGCCTGACCGACGGAGATTCCCGCGCGGGGACCGCCGTCCATGAACCTGAATCTGACGGCAGGCAAGCCCAGGGCTTCTGCGGCCATCGCCGACGACGTCGCGGCCGACCTGGTGCGGCTGCTGCTGCGCGGGGTGCCGGTCAATTTCGCCGCCGGCATCACCGCCGCCTCGATCACCGCGTGGATCCTGCGCGGAGTGGATCCGCCGCGCGCCCTGCTGGCGTGGCTGGCGGCCTACTGCGCGCTGTACCTGATCCGCATCGCGACCTGGCTGCGCGCGCGCTCTCCGGGCAATGTGCAGCGGGCCCCCCTGCTGTGGTTGCGCAGGACCCGGCTGAGCGTGCTCGCCGTGGGCCTGGCCTGGGCCATCCTGCCGGCCCTGCTGTTCCCGACCGACCCCATGCACGCCCTGGCTGTGGCGCTGATCGCCAGCGCCGTGTGCGGGGCCGGCATGGCGATCTATTCGGCCGACTGGGTCTCGGCCCTGCTGTTCGTGATGCCCACGGTGGCCGCCGCGACCTGGCATCTGCTGCTGGTGGCCCGCTCCCTGCCGCCCGGGCTGGGCCTTCTGTACCTGCTGTACACGGCCTTCCTGCTGCATGCCACGCGCAGGACCCACGCCCAGTTCCAGCACATCGCCCTGCACCGCGCCCAGGCTTCGGCCCAGCTGTCGCGCGACCCCCTGACCGGCCTGGGCAACCGCCTGGAGCTGGACACACGCCTGCAGCAGGCCCTCGCGCGCGCCCGGCGCCAGGGTACCGAGCTGGCCCTGGGCTACATCGACCTGGACGATTTCAAACCCGTGAACGACTCCCTCGGGCACGCCGCGGGCGACGCGCTGCTGCGCCAGCTGGCCGCGCGCTGGCGCGAGGAGCTGCGCGCCAACGAGCTCATCGCCAGGCTGGGAGGCGACGAATTCGTGCTCCTGGTCGAGGACATCGACCCCGGTCGCGCCGTGGCGCAGCTCGACGCGGTGGTGGAGCGCCTGCACCACGCGGTGCAAAGCGATTTCGAGCTCGCCGGATCCACGGCGGGGGTGGGCATGACCATCGGCGTGGCACGCTATCCGCTGGACGGCACCGAGGCGGACATGCTGCTGCGCCACGCCGATGCCGCCATGTACCACGGCAAGAAGCACAAGGGGCGGCATCGCAGCTGGTGGCCCGCGCGCGCGCAGCCCAGGCAGTCCCAGCCCCAGCCGGCCTGAGGCGCCGCGCGCGCCGGCCCCCGCCCCGCGCTGGATCCGTGAAAACCCGGCTCGGCTGGCATAATGGCCTCCACGACAACGCATCGAAGACGCGCGCGCCCCCAGCCGTTGACCGGGCAGTACGCGTTCCATGGGGGATGTACCCGCGGGCCGCGGCCCGCTCCATGCGGAGAATCCATCGATGTCCCAAGCTCCTCGCAAGTACCCTTCCCGGCTGCGACCCGGACTGCGCCTGGCCTGTGCCGCCGCCGCGGCCGCGAGCCTGTGCGCCAGCGCGCAGGCCATGAGCGTGTCCGAGTACGGACACACCCTGAAGGAGGATGCCTCCCACGCCGGGCATGCGATCGTGCATGCGGGCTCGGAGGCCGGCCACGGCGTGTGGCATGCCGGCAAGACCGTGGGCAAGGACGTTGCCCACGGCGTGGTGCACGGCTACCACGCGACCAAGAAGGCGCTGAGCAGCAAGTAGCGCCGGGGCCGGCGTACGGCCCCGGCCGCAGGCCACGCGCCGGGGCCCGAGACCGGGGCAGGCCTTCGGGGTGCCTCGCTCCGGTTTTGGACATGGCCCCCCGATATTGCCTCGCGGGAATCGAGCGAGCGCCCAGGCAGATTCAGCACCCAGCCAAAATATCCGGATTTATTCAAAAAAGACCACATTCGATATAACCATTCGCCGATCATTGGTCATTCATGGAACGATTCATGAATACCGGTTTCTCGATAAACTGAAACTGCGAACAGGGACATTCCCGCGGCGCAACGCATTCGTCTGAATGCGAGGCGGATATTCGGGAATATTCGGTTTGCAAATTTCATTCATCCAGTGAACCCGAATCCAAGGAGCGGAAAATGGCTGAACACACCCAGCAGGGCCAGCAAGGCCAGCAGGAACCATCCAAGCGAGGCTTCGCCTCGATGAGCGAGGAGCAGCAACGCCAGATCGCCTCCAAGGGAGGCCAGGCCTCCGGCGGCAATTTCAAGAACGACCCCGAGCGCGCGGCCGAGGCCGGCCACAAGGGAGGCCAGGTCTCCGGGGGCAATTTCAAGAATGATCCGGAGCGCGCGGCCGAAGCCGGCCACAAGGGCGGCCAGGTCTCCGGCGGCAATTTCAAGAACGATCCGGCGCGCGCGGCCGAAGCCGGCCACAAGGGCGGCCAGGTCTCCGGGGGCAATTTCAAGAACGATCCGGAACGCGCCGCGCAGGCCGGGCACAAGGGCGGGCAACACTGAACGGGGCTGCCCGTTCATCCGAGCTCCCGGCCGCATCTGCCGCATCTGCCGCATCTGCCTCATGCGGCCTGCCTGGCGCACCGGGCACAGGCAGCCACGGGCCCGCCACGGCGGGTCCGTGGCCCCGCCTACGACCGACCCGCCAGCAGCAACTCCAGGGCGTCGCGTGCCACCGGGCGGTGGAACCAGTAGCCCTGCGCCTCGTCGCAACCGAGTTCGCGCAGGCGCTGCATGGTGGGCTGGTCCTCGACCCCCTCGGCGACCACCTGCAAGCCCAGGGCGTGGGCCATCTGGATCACCGCGCTGACAATGGCGGCCGCATCGGCATCCTCCGTCAGTCCCATCACGAAGCTGCGATCGATCTTGAGCCGATCGACGTCGAGCCGCTGGAGATAGGCCAGGCTGGAATAGCCGGTGCCGAAATCGTCGATGGCGATGCGCAGGCCCGAGCTTTTCAAGCCGGCCAGTACCGTGCGCATGCGCGCGGCATCATCCAGGAACACCGACTCGGTCAACTCCACCTCGAACTGCCCGGGCTCCAGCCCATGGCGCCGGATGGCATCCGCCAGCAATTGCGGGAAATCGCCACGCCGCATCTGCACCACCGACACGTTCACGCTCAGCGGCAGCCTGCCGAAACCCAGCTCCTGCCAGCGTGCCGCGTCGGCGCAGGCACGATCTAGCACCCAGGCGCCGATGTCGACGATCAACCCGGTTCGCTCCGCCACGCCGATAAAGGCACCCGGCGGCACCAGTCCGCGCTCCGGATCGCGCCAGCGCAACAGCGCCTCGGCTCCGACCACCTGCCCGCTGCGCAGATCGACCTGCGGCTGGTAATGCAGTTCGAACTCCTGCCGGGACAAGGCACGCCGCAGCCCCTGGGCGATGCGGAAATGCTCCCGCGCGCGCTCGCTGGCGCCTGGCGTCGCGTAGCGCACGATGTTCTTGCCCGCGGCCTTGGCCTCGTGCAGCGCGGCCCCGGCCTGGCCCAGCAGGTCGTCGAAATTCGCCGCGTCCTCCGGAAACTGGGCGACCCCCTGGGACAGGGTCAGCTCGAGCGCCCTGCCCCCCGGGTCGAAGGCCAGCTCCGCCGTCTGCGCGATGCGCTCGCACAACTCGGCTGCGTCCAGTTCGGCGGCCGAGGACGCCATGACCAGGAACTCGTCCCCGTTCCACCGGCACACATTGCCGGCATCTCCGGTGCAGGCCTGCAGGCGCGCGGCCCATTCATGCAGCACCTGGTCCCCCGCGGCCAGCCCGAAGTTCTCGTTCACGCTGCGGAAATCATCGATGTTCAGGCACACCAGGGTGAGCTTCGCGCCGCTCTCCAGCAGGCTCTCGCAACGTGTGCGAAACAGCCGCCGGTTGGGCAATCCGGTGAGGGCATCGTGAGTCGACAGGTGCTGGATCGCGTTCTCGGCCGCCTTCGCCTGGCTGAGGTCGTTGAACACCCCGAGGTAATTGGTCACGCTGCCGTCGGCGCCGTGGATGGCCTTGATGGAAAGCCACTCGGGATAGACCTCGCCGCTTTTGCGCCGGTTCCAGATCTCGCCGCTCCAGCCGCCTCCGTCACGAAGCGAGGCCCACATCGCCGCGTAGAACTCCGGTCCATGCATGCCGGAGGCGAACATGCGAGGGCTCTGCCCCAGCAACTCCTCCCGTGCATAGCCCAGAATGCGGCACATGCTCGGATTCGCCTCGACGATACGCGCCTGCGCGTCCGTGACCAGCATGCCCTCCTCGGCCGAGTCGAAGGCGCGTCCGTACAGGCGAAGGCTGTCCTGCCAGCGTGCATGGGACAGCACGATGCCCACCAGGCTCGCGCCGGTCTCCAGCAACTTGCGGTGGAAGCGCCCGGGCGCGCGCGGCTCGAAGCTCGACAGCGCGAAAGTGCCGATGATCTCCCCCGCGTCGTCATACACCGGCACCGACCAGCAGGCGCACAGGTTGAAGTCATAGGCGATCTGGCGCAGGTCCGTCCAGCGCGGGTCGCTGAAGGTGTTGCTGACGAACTGCGGGGTCCCCCGATAGATCACATTGCCGCAGGAACCGCCGCCCGGCCCGGGCTGCAGGCCGTTGAGCCGACGCACGGCGACCTCGGGCACGCTGGGAGACGCATGCACGTAGAGCTTGCCGTCGTCGCGGTTGAGCAGCATGACCGTGCCCACGGCGTTGGGCAGCAGCATTTCGGCCAGGTGGCAGACCTCGCGGACCATGCCGATGGAGTCGCGGCCGCTGAGCACGGCCCGCAGGATCGACTGCTGGTACTCGAGAATGGCCTGCTGCTCGCCGGAGTCGAGCAGGATTTCAGGGTGCACGGACTCGGCCGGCTCTGGCTGCGCGATGCGCATGGATTCGAAAATACTGATACAAAATGAAAATATGGCGGCTCAATGTTCGTCAAACGCTCATTTATTTGTCAAGCTCGCGGTGTGACCGTGTTTTCCTCGATGCACGGAAGCCACGCTCCTCGCTAGGCTCCAAGCCCAAACATCCGATTTCCGTGAAATAGTTGCGCGCCTTCCAGGGGGCCCCCCCCTAGGATTCGGGCTCAAGGCTGTCTACGGAGGTGTTCATGAGACTCATCGAGTGGGAAGGCGCGGAGGATGGCGCGGCGCAGGCGATGCCTGCGCTGGGGGTGTCCATGCCCGCAGGCCTGGGCTTCGAGTTCAGCGCGCGCGGCACCGCCCACCCGGTCTACTGCTCCGTCTACCTGGGCCCTGACGACAAGCAGGCCATCGACGCCAAGGTACGCCTGCTCGACGGCGCCGGGCCGACCATCACCACCACCGAATCCACGCTGCGCGATGGCGACGTGGTCTACGTGGTCACGCGCGGCGAGCGCCGGCCCCACCGCATCGTGCATCTGCGCAGCGGGGCGCGCGCGCGCGACAGCGCGCAGCTGCGCATCGGCGAACTCGAAGAACTCGGGCAACGCGAGGAACTGGCGTCCTGAACGCCCCGGCGCGGGCCCGCCCCCGCGCGCGGCGGCTCAGCGCCGCGCGCGCTCGACCAGCGAGAGGGCCTCGGCCAGCAAGGCGCCTTCGCGGCTTTCGAGTTCCGCGAGAACATTCAAGTGGTGGGCCCCCGCGACTTCGATCAGGCGCGCGTCCTGAGCGGCGCCACGCAGCGCCTGGGCATATTCCCGGCTTTGACGCTGCAACTCCGACAATTCCGCCCCGCCCACGGCGACCACCGTCGGCACTCCCGGACCGACCCGGAACTGCGGGCTGCACTGCGCCACCTGCGCGGGGTCCAGACCCAGCGCGTCGTTGAGCGCGCCGCGGCGTATCGGCTCCAGATCGAACAGTCCGCTGATCGCCAGCACGCCGGCCACCGCGGCGTGCGCGCGATGCATGGCCGCGAGATGCCCGCCCGCCGAATGCCCGCTCAGCACCAGGCGCCTGCCGCGCGCGGCCTGGCCTCCGAGCACGGGATGGGTGGACAGGCCATCGAGCAACATCCCGATTTCGGCAACCATTTCCGGCAGGCTCGCCTGCGGCGCCAGGGTGTATTCGGCCATGACCAGATGCATGCCAGCGGCAAGCGGGCCGGCGCCCACGCAACAGAAATCACGCTTGTCGCGCGCCTGCCAGTAGCCGCCGTGGATGAACACCAGGACCGGCGCCGACGCCGGATCCTCACCGCGCGCGGGGTACCAGTCGTAGACCTGGCGCGGTCCCGGACCGTAGGGCACGTCGGCGACACAGGCATGGGCCGCGTGGAAGGCCTGGCTGCGCTCGCGCAGGGCGGCGACCACGCTGTCGGCATTGGCGATGACCGACAGGTTGTCGTAGGCGGCCGTGAATTGTTCACGGGTCTGGAGATGGGCGGGAATCGGCATGGAAGTTCCGGGAGATCGTGCGCGCGCTCCGGGGCAGGCCGCGGCCCCGTCGCCACGACGGAACACGGCCCCTCCCCGCGAAAGCCAGGATAACCGTGAAATAGTTGCATGTCTCACCGAATCCCATGGTCCTGCCCGTGAAATAGTTGGACGCAACTCCGAACACGGGTTCCTAGGATGGACTCATCACGCGAACTTCGGGAGTATCCGGATGCAAGGCGAGGCGCAGGACATGATCGAGGGCTGGCCGGACACCATCGCGGCGCAGGCCGGGCGCACGCCGCCGGACCAGGGCGGGGATTTCGGCGAGCGCGGCGAGGAGGAGCTCCCCCAGCTCGCGGCCTTCGCGGACGCGAGCTCTCGGGAGCCCCTGCGAGCGCGCATCCGGCCGGGCTCCAGCGCCCCACCCACGCTGGTGACGAACGAGCCCCGGCTGCACGAGGGCGACGTGGTGTATGTGGAATCGCAGGGCAAGCGACGGGCGCACCGGATCTGCGGCATGCGCCGAGGCCTTCGCTCGCGCGACCCGCAGGACCTGCGCATCGCCCAACTGCGCGAGATCGAGGATCCGCAGGGCCTGCACGCCGACGCATGAGGCGCGACAATGGAGTCTTCGCGCCCCTCGCGCCGCGGAGATCCCCGTGCCTTCGGCAACCCGAGCCCTGCAATCCCTCCCCGAGGAAATCGCCAACAGCCTGACCCATGGGCTGGGCCTGGGGCTGGCCGTCGCGGCCATCCCGATCCTGGTCGAGCATGCGCGAGGCGCGGGCGCGGTGACCGGCGCTGCCCTGTTCGGCTCGACGGCCCTGCTGACCTACCTGGTATCCACCCTGTACCACGCATTGCGCGAGGGCCGCGCCAAGCTCGTGCTGCGCTGGCTGGACCACGCGGCGATCTACGGCTTCATCGCCGGCAGCTACACCCCCTTCACGCTCACCGTGCTGCGCGGGGCCTGGGGCTGGTCGCTGTTCGGGCTGGTGTGGGGCCTGGCCGTGCTGGGGATCCTGTTCAAGACCCTGGGCACCGAGCGCTTTCCCCGCCTGTCCACCCTGCTGTACCTGGCCATGGGCTGGGTCGCCCTGGTGGCGATCCGCCCCCTGTGGCTGGCCATGCCCGCGAGCGCCATGGTCTGGCTGGTCGGCGGCGGCGTGGCCTATTCCCTGGGGGTGGTGTTTTTCCTGCTGGACCAGCGCCTGCGCTATGCCCACAGCGTATGGCACCTGTTCGTGCTGGCCGGCAGCGTGTGCCATTTCTTCGCCGTGCTGCAGGTGCTCGACCTGCCGGCGCTGCCGCGCTGAGCCCACGCGGGCACGGCCCCTGCCCATGACCACGGACTCCCTGGCTTCTCCCGAGGTGGAGCAGCCCCCGCCTCCCCCTGCTCCCATGCCCATGCCCTCGCGCCTGCGGCGCTTTTTCCTGCGCGCCTGGCCCATCATCGCCCTGCTGCACCTGTACATCGGCGCCCAGCTCCTGCCCGCGTATGACCTGGCGGGCCGCGTCGCGGGCGGCGTGTGCCTGGTGGTTTCCACGCTGCTGATCCCGGCCGGCTTTCTCAGCCGCTTTCGCGAGGGCGGCTCCTGGGACCTGGTGGCCTGGGCGGGCTTTCTCGACCTGGGGTACTTTTCCTCGACCCTGGTGTTCACCCTGGCGCGCGAACTCCTGCTGGTGCTGCCCGACACCGGCCATCTGACGCGGCCCAGCGCCATCGCGGTGCCGGCCGCGGCCCTGCTGGTCTCGCTGATCGGCCTGGTCAACGCGCGGCGCGTGGCCCGCGTGGTCGACGTGCGCGTGCCCATACCCGGCCTGCCCTCCGAGCTGGAGGGCTTCACCATCGTGCAGATCAGCGACATCCATGTGGGCCCCACCATCAAGGCCGGGCATGTGAAGGCCATCGTGGAGCGGGTCAACGCCCTCGAGCCCGACCTGGTCGCCGTCACCGGCGACGTGGTGGACGGCCGGGTGCAGCGCCTGCGCGAGCACACCGCCCCGCTGGGAGATCTGCGGGCCCTGCACGGCGCCTGGCTGGTCACCGGCAACCACGAGTACTACTCGGGCGCCGCGGAGTGGGTGGAGGAGTTCCGCAACCTGGGGCTGCGCTGCCTGCTCAACGAGCATGCGGTACTCGTGCACAAGGGGGCGCGACTGGTGCTGGCCGGGGTGACCGATCCCCAGGGGCAGGCCTTCGATCCCGCCCACCGCAGCGACCCCTTCAAGGCCCTGCACGCCAGCCCCGAAGGCCTCCCGCGCATCCTGCTCGCGCACCAGCCGCGCTCGTCGGCCGAGGCCGCGCGCGCGGGCTTCGACCTGCAGCTCAGCGGGCACACCCACGGCGGGCAGTTCTGGCCCTGGAACCATTTCGTGGGCCTGCAGCAACCGTTCACCGCCGGGCTGCACCGCGTCGGCCGGCTGCAGGTCTACGTCAGTCGCGGAACCGGCTACTGGGGCCCGCCCAAGCGCTTGGGCGCGCCCTCCGAGATCACCCGCATCCGCCTGGCCGTCGCGCCGGCCTGAAGCGCCCCGCGAGCGGTCGGCGCGGGCCCGCGCTGCAGTACACTGGGCCCAAGCTCCCGCATACTCCCCCGTGCCTAGACGCCTGCTCTGGTCCCTTCTCGCCGCCTGCGCGCTGGTCCTGCTGGCGTGGTGGGGCTTCCAGCGCTGGCAGGGCCCTCGCGTGGCCGCCTACGAAGTGCGATCCAGCCCGCTGGTACAGGACGTGGTCGCCACCGGGCGCGTGATCACGCCATCGCGCGTGAACGTGGCCAGCGAGATCACCGGCACGGTGCTGCAGCGCCTGGTGCGGCGCGGCCAGCAGGTCCACGTGGGCCAGTTGCTGTTGCGCCTGCGCAGCGACCAGGCCCGCGCCCAGCTCGACCAGGCGAGCGCGGCCTTGCGCCAACTGGTCCAGCAAAGCCGCCCGCAGGCCCTCGCGGCCCTTCGCAGCGCCGATTCGGCGCTGCGCCTGGCGCGCTCCGAGGCCCGGCGCGCCAGCGCCCAGGCCTCCAGCGGCGCCGTGTCGCAACAGGCTCTGGAACAGGCGCAACAGGCCGAGCAGGCCGCGCGCCAGCAACAGCTCGCGGCGCGCGCGGCCTGGGAGGCCGTGCGTCCGGGCGGCGCCGCGCAGCGCCAGCTGCTGGCCTCGGAGGCTGCCGCCCGCGCCGTGGTGCAGCGCGCCGACATCCGTGCCGAGGTGGCCGGCCAGGTGCTCACGCGCAATGTCGAGGTGGGCGACACCATCAACCCCGGCCAGGTGCTGTTCACCCTGGCGCGCGCCGGCGACACCGAGGTGTCGCTTCCGGTGGACGAACAGAACCTGCATGAACTCGCCCTCGGCCAGGACGCGAGCTGCATCACCGACGGATTTCCCGACCGCGTGGTCGCCGCGCGCCTGGTGTTCATCGCCCCTTCGGTCGACACCACCAGCGGAACCATCGAACTGCGCCTGCGCGTGTCCGACCCGCCGCCCTGGCTGCGCCAGGACATGACCATCTCCTGCGACCTGCGCACCGCCGAACTGCGGCAGGCCCTGGTGGTGCCGGACGACGCGCTGCGCGAGCGCGAGGGCGCGAGCGCGGGGGTGCTGGTGCTGCACGCCGGCAAGGCCCGGCTGCGCCAGGTCCGCCTGGGGCTGCGCGGCCTGGTGGCCAGCCAGGTCGTGCAGGGCCTGCGCGCCGGCGACGTGGTCATCGCCGATCGCTCCGTGCGCGACGGCCAGCGCGTGCGCGCTCGCCTGCAGGGCCTGCCCTCGGCGCCGGCATCGGCCGCGGCGGGCTCGGCGCCCGCCTCCCAGCCTTGAAGCGGCGCCGCGCGAAACCTCAAGAACCCCGGCACGAGCATCCACCATGGGACTGTCCTGGCGCATCGCCCTGCACTTCCTGCGGGACGGCAAGGCGCAGACCCTGCTGATCATCGTGGGCGTCGCGGTGGGCGCGGCCGTCATCGTGTTCATCACGGCCCTGGTCGACGGGCTGCAGGGCAACATCGTGCAGCGCACCCTCGGCACCCAGGCGCATATCGTGGTGTCCTCGCCCGACCTCCTGCCCCTGGCGGCTCCCGCGCCCCGCGGCACCGTGGATCTGCGATCCGTGGATGCGCGCCCGCAGCGCCTGCGCTCCATCAACAACTGGCCTGGGGTCCTGGGCGTGCTGCAGCGCCTGCCCGGCGTGCGCGCTGTCTCGCCGATGGTCAGCGGGCCGGCTTTCGCGCAACGCGGCGCGGCCGTGCGCGCGGTGGCCGTCCTGGGCATCGAGCCCCAGCGCTACATCCAGGTCATTCCGCTGGACAAGGACATGCTGCAGGGCCGCCTGGACGTGGGGGCCAGCCGCATCGTCGTGGGCTACCGCCTGGCCGAGGACCTGGGGCTCAGACTGGGCGACAAGTTGCGCGTGC
>DAIDHU010000315.1 GCA_027451915.1 Thiomonas sp.
GCCGTCCTCGCCGCCGGTGAAATGGTGCAGCACCCGCAGGCTTCCG
This sequence comes from Thiomonas sp., assembly GCA_027451915.1. Lineage (GTDB taxonomy): Bacteria > Pseudomonadota > Gammaproteobacteria > Burkholderiales > Burkholderiaceae_C > Thiomonas_A. The sequence goes on from DAIDHU010000315.1 coordinate 47, forward strand.
TCCGGCAGGGCCGCGAACACGCAGCCCGCGTTCATGGGTCCGCCTACATAGCCGGTGCCGACCAGCCGGCCGTCGCGAGCCTGCATCACTCCGCCCATCGGCAGGCTGCAATCGGTCGCGGCGTGCAGGGAGACCACCACGCGCTGCTGCGCGCTGCGCGGCGAATAGGCGAACAGGCCCCCGGATCCGGTGCCGCCCCCGTCGACTCCCGCGCCGTAGATGGTGCCGTCCCGGGCCTGCGCCAGCGGGCCCGCCGGGTGGGCCAGGTCCCCGGGCGCGCCGAAGGCGTGCAGCAGCTCGAACTGGCCCGACAGGGTGATGCGGTACAGCACGCCGCGGCCGTGGCTGCCGCCCTGCAGCGTGGTGCCGTACAGGGCGCCGTCGCGCGCCGCCAGCAGCGGGGCATCGGGGTTGGCTCCATCGTCGCCGGAGAAGGAATGCAGCAGGCTGAGCGCGCCCGAGGCTTCCAGGCGGTAGACCGTGCCCTGGCCATGCGCGCCTCCCCGGTAGGTGGTGCCGTACAGCAGCGCGCCCGTCGCGTCGACCAGCGGCGGCGTCGTGGGGGCGGCTCCGTCGGCGGTGCCCGCCGCGAAGTGGTGCAGGATGGTCTCGGTGCCGTCGGGGGACAGTTCGAACACGGTGCCGTGGCCGAGGGCGCCGCCGGCGGTGGTGGCGCCGAACAGGCGACCGTCGGGTCCCGGGAACAGGCCGTCGGCGGGCCGGGTGCCGTCGACGCCGTCGGAGGCGAAGGCATGCAGCGCCCGCGCGGTGCAGGTGGCATGCGGCGAGCTGCGCGGGGGCGCCGTGGGCGCAGCGGGCGGTTCAGCGAGGGCCGGCAGGGGGCTGGCGGCCGCGAGCGCGCACAGCGCGCGCAGCAGGGCTTGGGGCATGAGGGATGTCCTCCAGCGTGCAAGACGCATCGAGCGCGACGCGACATTGCGCCGCGGTGCCCGCATCTGAACACGCCGGCCCGTCCCCCCGCAGGGGGCGCTTCCAAGCCCCTGTCGCGGCTGGGGCGGCTCGGGCTCAGCGCGCCCCGCGCTGTTCCAGGCTGTCCGCGCCGCGCTTCCACACCGCCATCGCGGAGGCGATCAGGCCGGCTGCCTGGCTCATGTCCCCCGGGACCACCAGCGTGGTGCTGGACTTGGCCAGGCGGCCGTAGGCATCGAGCGCCTGCTGCGCGACCTTGAGCTGCACCGCGTCGCTGCCGCCGGGCTTGCCGATGGCCTGCGCGACGAGTTCGATGGCGTGGGCGGTGGCGGCGGCCACCGCCTCGATGGCGGAGGCCTCGCCCTGCGCGCGGTTGATCGCCGCCTGGCGCTCTCCCTCGGAGCGCTCGATGGCGGCCTGGCGCTCGCCCTCGGCCTGGTTGATCTGCTGCTGGCGCGTGCCCTCGGAGGTGGCGATGACCGCGCGCTTCTCGCGCTCGGCGGTGATCTGGCGCTGCATGGCGTGCAGGATCTCGGCCGGCGGGGTGAGATCCTTGATTTCGTAGCGCAGCACCTTCACGCCCCAGTTGGCCGCGGCCTCGTCCAGCGCCGACACCACGCTGTGGTTGATGAAGTCGCGCTCCTCGAAGGTCTTGTCGAGCTCCAGGCGGCCGATCACCGAGCGCAGCGTGGTCTGCGCCAGCTGCGAGATGGCCAGCACGTAATTCGAGGAGCCGTAGCTCGCGCGCATCGGGTCGGTGACCTGGAAATACAGGATGCCGTCGACCGTGAGCTGGGTGTTGTCGCGGGTGATGCACACCTGGCTGGCGATGTCCATCGGCACCTCCTTGAGCATGTGGCGGTAGGCCACGCGATCGATGAAGGGCACGATCAGGCTCAGGCCGGGGGGCAGCGTGCGGTCGAACTTGCCCAGGCGCTCCACCACCCAGGCATGCTGCTGGGGCACCACCTTGATGCCGCGGGATGCCACCAGCACGGCGATGACCACGAGGATGACGGCGAATTCCATGAGGGGGCTCCGGATTCAGGAAGGGTGGGAGGGGGGCTGGTCCAGCGCATCCAGCACCAGGGTGTTGGCGTCCACGGCAGCGATGCGAAAGCGCCCGGGCAGCGCACGGCCGCGCCCCAGGCGCGCCTGCCACTCGGTGCCGCGCCAGCGCACCCGCGCATTGTTGGATTCGTCCCAGAGCCGCACGTCCACCACCGAGCCGATGTCCAGGTTGATGTCCCGGTTGGACTGGATGGTGCGGCGCGGCGCGCGTCGGCGCGCCAGGTACAGCAGGGACACG
>DAIDHU010000316.1 GCA_027451915.1 Thiomonas sp.
CGTTGGCCAGGTGCCAGTCGCGCAGCGTGTCGCCCGCGGCGATGCCCGTTTCCTCGGCCACCTCGCGCGCCGCCGCCGCGGCCAGGGGCTCGCCGACGAAGTCCACGCTGCCCGTGACGCTTTGCCAGAATCCGGGTTGCGCCGCGCGCTCGATCAACAGCACACGCAACCGCGGGTCGTGGATCACCACGAGCACCGACACCGGCAGCTTGGGCGCCGGCACGGCCTCATCCCCCTGCTCGCCGCGCGCGCACGCAGGCGGCGAGATCGTGCAACAAGGCCAGGGAATGCTCCCAACCCAGGCAGGCATCGGTGATCGAGACACCCTCACGCAGCGCCTGACCGGCACGCAGCTCCTGGCGGCCTTCGTGCAGGTGGCTCTCCACCATCACGCCGACGATGCGCCGCTCGCCCGAGGCGATGCGACGCCCGATGTCGGCGGCCACCTCGATCTGGCGCAGCGGCTGCTTGGAGGAATTGGCATGCGAGCAGTCGATCATCACCTGCTCGCGCAGCCCGGCGCGCCGCAGCACCTCGCAGGCCGCGTCCACCGCCGCGGCATCGTAATTGGGCTGGCGCCCGCCGCGCAGGATGACATGGCAATCGGCGTTGCCACGGGTCTCGAAAATCGCGGCCACGCCCATCTTGGTCATGCCCATGGAGGCATGCGGGGCGCCGGCGGCCACGACCGCGTCCGCGGCCACCTGCACGCCGCCATCGGTCCCGTTCTTGAAACCCACCGGGCAGGACAGCCCCGAGGCCAGCTGCCGGTGGCTCTGGCTCTCCGTGGTGCGCGCGCCGATGGCGCCCCAGGCGATGAGATCGCTGAAATACTGCGGCGACAGCAGGTCGAGGAATTCGGTGCCGGCCGGCAGCCCCATCTCGCCGATCTGCAGCAGCAGTTCGCGCGCGCGGCGCAGGCCCTCGTTGATGCGAAAGCTGCCGTCCAGGCGCGGATCGTTGATGAAGCCCTTCCAGCCCACCGTGGTGCGAGGCTTCTCGAAATACACCCGCATCACCGGCAGCAGCGCATCCGCCAGGCTGGCGCGCGCTTCGTGCAGGCGCGCCGCGTACTCCAGCGCCTGCGCGGAATCATGGATGGAACAGGGCCCGATGACCACGATCAGGCGGTCGTCGTCGCCACGCAGCACGCGCGCGATGTCCGCGCGCGCCTGCTCCACCAGTTGCTCCACCGCCGGCGTCACCGCCAGATCTTCCAGCAGCACGGCCGGGGAGACCAGCGCGCGCACGGCGGCGATGCGGGTGTCGTCGATGCGCGTGGTGTCCAGCGTGGCCTCGGCCCGGCCCGCCTCGCTGTCGTGCCGGGGATCGTCGATGCGGGTCATGGCGGGGGCGCGGGGTTCAGGCCGCGGTGCTCTGGCGCAGGCGGATGTGCAGCTCGCGCAGCTGGCGCTCGTCCACCGGGCTCGGGGCGTCGGTGAGCAGGCACTGCGCGCGCTGGGTCTTGGGGAAGGCGATGACGTCGCGGATGCTGGCGGCGCCGGTCATCATGGTGACGATGCGGTCCAGCCCGAAGGCGATGCCGCCATGCGGCGGCGCGCCGTATTGCAGCGCGTCGAGCAGGAAGCCGAACTTGGCCCGGGCCTCCTCCTCGCCGATGCCCAGCGCGGTGAACACCTTGCGCTGCATGTCGGCCCGGTGGATGCGCACCGAGCCGCCGCCGATCTCCCAGCCGTTGAGCACCATGTCGTAGGCCTTCGCCAGGCAGCGCCCGGGATCGCTGGCCAGATAGTCCACATGTTCGTCCTTGGGCGCGGTGAAGGGATGGTGGCAGGCCACCCAGCGCTGCTCGTCGTCGTCGAACTCGAACATCGGGAAGTCCACCACCCACAGCGGCTTCCAGGCATCCTCGAACAGGCCGCCGGCGCGCCCGAACTCGCTGTGACCGATTTTCACACGCAAGGCGCCCAGCGCGGCGTTGACGACCTTGGCGCGGTCGGCACCGAACAGCAGCAGGTCGCCGTCGCGCGCGGCGCTGCGTTCGAGCAGCGCCGCGATCGCCGCGTCGTGCAGGTTTTTCACAATCGGCGACTGCAGCCCTTCGCGTCCGCGGGCGATCTCGTTGACCTTGATCCAGGCCAGGCCCTTGGCACCGTAGATTTTCACGAAATCGGTGTAGGCGTCGATGTCGCTGCGGCTGATCTGGCCGCCGCCCGGCACGCGCAGGGCGACCACGCGCCCGTCGGCCAGCGCTGCCGCCGAGCTGAACACCTTGAACTCGACGTCGCGCATGACATCGGTCAGCTCCGTGAACTCCATGCGTACCCGCAGGTCGGGCTTGTCCGAGCCGAAGCGAGCCATGGCCTCGGAGTACGCCATCACCGGGAAGGGGTCAGCCAGGCGCACGCCCAGCACGTCGGCGAACACGCCGCGGATCATCGGCTCGAACAGGCCGCGGATCTCGGTCTCGTCCAGGAAGGAAGTCTCGCAGTCGATCTGCGTGAACTCGGGCTGGCGGTCGGCGCGCAGATCCTCGTCGCGGAAGCACTTGGTGATCTGGTAATAGCGGTCGAAGCCCGACACCATGAGCATCTGCTTGAACAACTGGGGCGACTGCGGCAAGGCGAAGAACTGCCCGGCGTTGACCCGGCTGGGCACGAGATAGTCGCGCGCGCCTTCCGGAGTGCTCTTGGTGAGCATCGGAGTCTCGATGTCGATGAAACCCTGGGCGTCCAGGTAGCGGCGCACCGCCATCGACACGTTGTAGCGCAGCTTCAGGTTGTGCTGCATCTGGGGGCGCCGCAGATCCAGCACCCGATGGGTCAGGCGGGTGGTCTCGGACAGGTTGTCGTCATCGAGCTGGAAGGGCAGCGCGGCCGAGGGGTTGAGCACCTGCAGCTCATGGCACAGCAGCTCGACCTTGCCCGAGCCCAGCGAGGCGTTCTCGGTGCCCTGCGGGCGCGCGCGTACCAGGCCACGCACCTGCACGCAGTACTCGTTGCGCACGCCCTCGGCCACCGCGAACATGTCGGCCCGGTCGGGGTCGCAGACCACCTGCACCAGGCCCTCGCGGTCGCGCAGGTCGATGAATATCACCCCGCCATGGTCGCGGCGCCGCTGCACCCAGCCGCACAGGCTGATGGTTTGTCCGAGCAGGGCTTCGGTGACGGCGCCCAGGGTATGGCTGCGTAGGGTCATGATCAGGAAGGAAGACTTTGGCGAGGCCGAAAGGAATTTCGGGAGACTTGCGGCGCGCGAGGGCGCCGGGAGGGCGGGTCAGCGTGACGGGGCCTGCGCGGAGGGCGGCGGCGCGACCACTCCCATCGAAATCACGTATTTGAGCGCCTCGTCGACGCTCATCGACAACTCCACCACTTCGGCCCTGGGCACCATGAGGAAAAAGCCCGAGGTCGGGTTGGGCGTGGTGGGCACGTACACGCTGATGTGCTCGCCTGGAAGCTGCTGCGCCACCTCTCCACCGGGGGCCCCGGTGACGAAGGCGATGGTCCAGCTGCCCGCGCGGGGGTACTGCACCATCACCGCCTGGCGGAAGGCGTTGCCGGTGCTCGAGAACAGGGTGTCGGAAACCTGCTTGACGCTGCTGTAGATGCTCTTGACGATGGGAATGCGCGCGATCAGCGCATCCCACTGGCGCAACCACCACTGCCCGACGATGTTGGCCACCAGCAGGCCGGTGAGCAGGATGGCCGCGATCACCACGATCACGCCCAGCCCCGGAGTGCCGGCCAGCCTGTCCAGCAGGGGCTGCAGCGGCGGAGCGACGGCATCCAGCGCGCCGACCACGGCGCGGAAAATGCCGTCGAACACCGACAGCAATTGCCACAACACCCAGATGGTGATGGTCAGCGGCAGCCAGACCAGCAATCCGGCGATGAATAATTTTTTCAGGCGCATGCGCAGCTTTCGCGCGACAACGGCGGTTGGGGGCGGCGGCGCGCGCCGAACGGGGGACTCAGTGGCAGGCGCAGGAGGCCCCGCAAGCCGCGGCGGGAGCGGACTCGCTCGCCGTCGTCGCGGCGGACGCGGCTGCGCCGGCCGCGGGCTTGCCGGCGGTGGAGCCGCCCTTGAAGTCGGTCGCGTACCAGCCGGAACCCTTGAGCTGGAAACCCGCGGCGGTGACCTGCTTGTGCAGGGCGGCGGCGCCGCAGGCGGGACAATCGCGCAGCGGCGCGTCCGAAACCTTCTGCAGGGCGTCCAGGCTGTGTCCGCAGGACTCGCAGCGGTAGGCGTAGATGGGCATGACGAACTCCTGATGCGAAATGCGCTCGCCCGACGACATCGCGGGCTGGGGCCGACCTTGTATATGGAGGGGATTCGCAGGGGCTTCAAGCCCATGCGCGCACGACCGTGCCTCGCGGCCGGCCGTGCAAGATTCGTGCCGATTATAGGGAAAACACTGCGGCCCAGCGAGGATCCGGCGCTCCGCGGCCGGGCCGCGGCCCCGTCACCGCGGCGGCGGGACTTCGCGCACCATGCGCTTGCCGCTGCCCTGCGGAAAATCCGCGAAGGCGGCCGCGGCGAGCTGGCGGGCCACCGGGGCGATGCGCTGGTCGTAGCCTCCGATCAACGAGCTGCTGCGCCACACCAGCGCTCCGCTGGAGGCGTCGCGGATCTCGATCTCGAACACCCGTTCGTACCACGGCGGAGGCCAGGACCAGCCCTGGTACCACCACGGATAGCCGTTGTAGATCCAGGCGCCGTCGGGCAGCAGGATCGGGGGCCCGGGAGGCGGCCACGAACTGGGGAAACTGGCCTCGAAGTCGGCGTAGCTGTGAAAGGCGTAGCGCGCCGTGTAGGGGGCCGGGCTGCCCAGCAGCGGCACCATGCCGGCGTGGGTCATGGCATCGAGCACGGCCGTGCGCAAGGCCTCGGCCTGCGGCCCCTCGGAGTCGGCGGGCGCCGCCTGCAGCTGCACGTGGGCGCCCACCAGCGCCCGGGGTGCCGGCCTGGGGGTGTCGACGTGGTAGGCGTTGACGTTCAGCGACGCGCAACCACCGAGCAGGCCGAACAGCGCCAGCGCGCCGCCCAGCAGGCCGGCGCGCAGCGTGCCCGAGGCGCGACGCACCAGGGGAAGCTTCGACGATTCAGGCATCATGGCTCGGGCCCCGCGGGAATCGGAAGCCCGCGGCGGTGCCAGATACTGTACTCCGCCGCCGCGCGCCGCGCCTTGCCCTGGCGGCGGAGCTCAGCCGACGCTGTCCAGCCAGGCCAGGGTGCGCTGCGCCGAGGCGGGCATCTCGCAGGGTTCGGGGTCGAAGGCCTTGTCGCCGTGCGGGTCGGGAAGTCCGTTCGCGCGCAGATCGGCGAAGCCGAAGGCTTCGCGGTCGAGCAGGTGCGAGGGCACCACCCGCCCCAGCGCGCCGAACATCGACTCCAGGCGCCCGGGGTACTGGCGCTCCCAGTCCCGCAGCAAGGCGGCGACCTGCTTGCGCTGCAACTGTTCCTGGCTGCCGCACAGCGTGCAGGGAATGATGGGGAAGCCCCGATGCTCGGCCCAGCGGGCCAGGTCGGCCTCCTCGACGTAGGCCAGGGGACGGATGACCACGTGGCGCCCGTCGTCGCTCACCAGCTTCGGCGGCATGGCCTTGAGCTTGCCGCCGAAAAACAGGTTGAGCAGGAAGGTCTGCAGGATGTCGTCGCGGTGATGGCCGAGTGCGATGCGCGTCGCGCCCAGTTCGGCGGCCACGCGGTACAGGATGCCGCGCCGCAGGCGCGAGCACAGGCTGCACAGGGTGGCGCCCTCCGGAACCACGCGCTTGACCACCGAATAGGTGTCCTGCTGCTCGATGTGAAAAGGCACGCCGCGGCCGGCCAGGTACTCGGGAAGCACATGCTCGGGGAAACCGGGCTGCTTCTGGTCCAGGTTGACGGCGATGATGTCGAAATCCACCGGCGCGCGCTCGCGCAGGCTGAGCAGCAGGTCGAGCAGCACGTGGCTGTCCTTGCCGCCGGACATGCACACCATGACCTTGTCGCCGTCCTGGATCATGCCGAAATCGCCGATGGCCTGACCGACCAGGCGATGCAGGCGCTTGGACAGCTTGTTGATCTCGTGTTCGTGCTTGCGCGGATCCATCTCGGCGCTCCGTTGCCCCATCAGTTGCGCTCGCGGTCCTGGGACACCTCGATGCCCACGCCGTCGCAATCGGGAAAGATGTTCGGCTTGTCCACCCGCACCCGCACGCGACGCACGCCTTCGAGCCCCAGCACCCGCTGCGCGATGCGCCCGGCCAGGGTTTCCAGCATGTTCACGTGGCCGTGGCCGACCTCCTCCAGCGCGATCGAGCGCAGCAGCCGGTAGTCCAGCACATGGGCCACATCGTCGGCGGCCGGCAGCGAGGGCGCGTCGGGCAATTCGGCGGCGATGGACACCAGCAGAAGCTGGCGCGAGCGCAGCTCATGCTCGAGGATGCCCACGCTGGCCTGAACGCGCAGGCGTTCGAGGTACAGGATACGCATGATCAGAAAGCGAAATCGCGCGGGCGCGCCTGCAGGTGCTGCCCTGCATCCACCAGCAGCTCGCAGCCGCTCATCGCGGGATTGCGCAGTGCGAACAGCACGGCATCGGCGATGTCCTCGGCGCGCGGCCCCTGGCCCAGCGGCCCGGCGCCCTGCAGCTCGCGCAGACGCGCCTCGTCGATCAGCTCGGTGCCCAGGGTCATGCCGGGAGGCACCGCCACCACGCGCACCTCGGGCGCCAGTGCCTGCGCCAGCAGGGTATTGGCTTCACGCAGCGCCGCCTTGCTCAGGGTGTAGGAAAAATGGTCGGGGTTCGGGTTCCACAGCTTCTGGTCCAGCAGGTTGACCACGCAACCCCGCCCCCCCCGGGCGCGCAGCTCGGCATGCAGCGCCTGCGCAAGCAGCACGGGCGCGATGGTGTTGACGCGGTAGTGCCGCAGCGCGCACGCCGCGCCGAAGTCCGCGGCCGAGTCGTATTCGAAGATCGAGGCGTTGTTCACCACCGCGTCCACCCGCCCGAGCAAGCGCGCCACGCTGGGCACCAGATCGCGGGCACTGGCCTCGTCCGCGAGATCGGCGCTCAGGCCCTCGGCGCGGGCGCCCCGCTCGCGCAATTGCGCGCACAGCTGCTCGGCCTCCTCACGCGAGCCGCGGTAGTGCACCGCGACATCCCAGCCAGCCTCGGCCAGCCGGCTCGCCACGGCCCGGCCGAGGCGTCGCCCCGCGCCGGTGACCAGGGCCACGGGCCGCTGCCCGGCCGGCTCGCCGGCCGGGTCTGCGCGGCGGGATGGAACTTCGGGCATGGGCGGCGAACCTACAATCGCATCAATGGATCCAAGGCGTAGTCTACCCCGCGAACCCACCCCGGCGCCGGCCGCACAGGCCAGGCGCGCGGCCGAGCTGATGGATGTGCTGCGCCGCGAGATCGCGGCGGCGGGCGGCTGGATCGGCTTCGACCGCTACATGCACCTGGCGCTGTACCACCCCGGCCTGGGCTACTACGCGGCCTCTCCCGGCGTGCTCGGCGCCTGGGGCGGCGCCAGCGACTTCATCACCGCCCCCGAACTCTCGCCCTTGTTCGCTGCCACGCTGGCGCGCCAGCTGGCCGGGCTCGGAGCCTCGCTGCGCCTGGAGCGGGTGGTCGAGTTCGGTGCGGGCAGCGCCGCGCTGGCCTGCGGCCTGCTGCGCGAGCTGGCCGATGCCGGCGCCTGGCTGCCCGAGGAATACGCCATCGTCGAAGTCTCCGCGGCGATGCGCGAGCGCCAGCGCGCGGCAGTGGCCGAACTGCCAGGGGAATTGGCCCGGCGCGTGTGCTGGTGGGAGCGCCTTCCCGAAAGCTTCGACGCGCTGGTGCTGGGCAACGAAGTACTGGACGCGATGCCGGTGCGACTGCTGCGCCGCGAGCAAGCCGGCTGGCTGGAGCGCGGCGTGGGACTGGACGCGCAGGGCCGGCTGTGCTGGAGCGATCGCCCCTTGCCCCCCGGCTGCGCGCTGCGACCCAGCCTGCGACAGCTGGCGGTGGGCAGCGTGACCGAATGGCACCAGGCGGCCGAAGGCTTCATGCGCAGCCTGGGGGCGCACCTGGGCCGGGGGGTGGCGCTGCTGTTCGACTACGGCTTCCCGGCGCACGAATACGACCATGCGCAGCGCTCGGAGGGCACCCTGCGCTGCCATCGCGCCCACCGTGCCCACGACGACCCGCTGTGGGAGCCGGGGCTTTCGGACATCACCGCCCATGTCGACTTCAGCGCCATGGCCCGCGCGGCACGCGAGGCGGGGCTGGATCTGCTGGGCTACACCAGCCAGGCCCGCTTCCTGCTCAATGCCGGGCTGCTGGACCTGCTGGCCCCGCGCATGGCCGCCGGGGATGCGGCCTCGCTGCGCCTGGCCGCCGGCGTGCACAAGCTGCTGGGCGAACACGAAATGGGCGAGCTGTTCAAGGTGCTGGCGGTGGGTCGCGGCCTGGAGCAGCCGCTGGCGGCCTTCGCGCAGGGCGACCGCCGCGCGGCGCTGGAGCACGCGCCGGCCCCGGACGCCGGACCGGCGGGGGTGGCGCCATGGGATTGATGGGATTCCTGCTCGGCAGCCTGGTGCTCAGCGCCCTGCTGCCCTGGCTGGGCAAATTCGGCTTCGGGCGCATGCCCCTGGACCTGCGCTGGCGCATGTTCGGCAAGCCCTGGCTGCTGCCGCTGGGCTCGCTAAGCCTGCTGTGGCTGGGGCTTTGGCTGGTGGACCGCCTGCTGCGCTGATTCGGCACGCGCCGGCCAGATGCGCAGGGCCGCCACGGCGATGAGCACCTGCACCAGGATGACCAGCGCCACGCAGCCCGGCCAGCCGGCTCGCAGCCACACCGCGCTGGGGGCGAAGGCGCCCACGCTGCCGCCGATGTAGTAGCACATCACGTACAGGCCCACGGCACTGGAGCGCGCCTGGCGCGCGAACACCGGCACCTGCGAGGTGGCCATGCTTTGCGCGATGAAGACTCCGGCCGAGCTCAGGGTCAGGCCGATCACGATCAGCGCCAGGCTCGGTGCCAGGCTCAGCGCGATGCCCAGGCCCGAGCAGGAAACGGCCGCGAAAAACACCCGGCGCTGCCCGAAACGCCAGGCCAGTCCCCCTGCCAGAGGCGTCACCACCATGCCCACCAGGTACACGGTGAACAGCAGGCTGAGCTGGCGAAGACTCAGGTCGTAGGGGGCCGCCGCCAGATGAAAACTGACATAGGTGAAACTGCAGACCTGGGAGAACAGGATGCCGAAGCCGATGGCGCAGCTGCCCAGCAACAGCGGGTTGCGCAGGTGCAGCGAAAGCCCGGCCAGGGACTCGCGCAGGCTGGCCGAAGGGCGAAAGCGGGACGAGGCCGGCAGCCATGCGGCGATCACCACCGCGATGCCCGCGTTGATCAGGCCCAGCAGCACGAAGGCGGCCTGCCAGTCCCAGCGGGCCGTGGCGAGGCCGGCGATGAAACGCCCGAGAAAACCTCCGGCCACCGACCCGGAGATGTACAGGGCCGTCACCGACGGGACCTGTCCCGCGGGCCATTCCTCGCCGATGTAGGCCACGGTGGCGGTGAAGATGCCGGGGATGCACAGCCCTTCCAGCAGACGCCAGAACAACAGGCCGTGCAGGGAGCGCGCGGTGCCCGCCAGCAGGGTGCTCAGCGCGAGCGCGGCCACCGACACCAGCAGCACGCGGCGGCGCCCGAATCGGTCGGACACGCTGCCCGAGAAGGGAGCGGCCAGCGCCACGGCGAGGGTGGTGAAGGTGATGGTCAGGCTGAGTTCGGCGACGCCGGCGTGAAACACGCTTTGCAGCGAGGGCAGCAGGCCCTGGGTCACGTACATGGTGAAAAAGGCGCTCATGCCGGCGGCGACGACGGCGACGCGCGCGCGCCAGGAGGGCGTGGCGGCGACGGAGGGACGAATCGGTGGGACGGACATGCGCGGTGCCGGCGCGGCGGGCGCGCGGCGCGGACTCAAGCTGGGATGCCCAGCATAGTCCCGCCCGAACCATATGGAAAATCGATTTTTCGTCTACTTTGATAGGATATTCATATGGATATCCAGGATCTGCGGGCCTTCCTGGCCGTCGCCGAGGAACGTCATTTCTCGCGCGCGGCGCAGCGCCTGCACATTTCCCAGCCCCCGCTGTCCCAGCGCATCGGCGCACTGGAACGCAAGCTGGGCGTGCGCTTGTTCGAGCGCGGCCGCGGGGGCGTGTCGCTGACCGCGGCGGGCGCGGCCTTGCTGCCCCAGGCGCGCGTGGTGTTGCAGCAACTGGCCCGCGCCCAGGAACTGGCGCAGCGCGCCGGGCGGGGCGAAAGCGGCGAGCTGTCCATCGGCTTCGCCGGCTCCATGCCCTTTTCCGAACTGCTGCCCAGGCTGCTGCGCGATTTCCGCCGCGCCTGGCCCGACGTTCGCCTGCAGCTGCGCCAGCTGTCCTCCAACGAGCAGCTGCGCCAGTTGCAGGAACATGCGCTGGACCTGGGCTTCATCCGCAGCACCAGCCAGGCCGACGAGCAGGCGCTGGAGCTGCGCGTGTTGCAGCGCGAGCCCCTGTACGCCGCCGTGCACGCCGGGCATGCCCTGGCGGGACTGGGTCGCCTGCGCCTGAGCCGCCTGCGCGAAGACCCCTTCATCCTCTACAGCCGCGAATTCGGCTCCGGCATGCGCGAACAGATCGTCGCCCTGTGCCTGGAGGCCGGCTTCAGCCCGCGGGTGGTGCAGGAGGTGCATGAAATGCCCACGCTGATCAGCCTGGTCTCGGCCGGCATCGGCGTGGGCCTGGTCGCCGCATCGATGCAACGCGCCTCGGTGCCCCAGGTGCATTACCTGGAACTGGACGATCCCGGCGCGAGCACCGACATCGTGCTGGCCTGGCGACGCGGAGACGCCTCGCCGGTGCTGGGCAATTTCCTCGATCTGGCCTTCGCGCGGCCGGACCCGGCGCGGGCACCGCGCCAGGACTGAATCGAGGCCGCGAGGATCGGCCGGCACCCCGCCCCCTGGGGCCCTGCGCGCCGGCACGGCGCGGCGCGGACTCAGGAGGGCAGGTCCAGCGCCCGCTCGATGGCCTGCTCGCGGGCTCGCGCCACGGCCAGCGCGATGGCCTGCGCCTGGCCCTGCGCCTGGCCCTGCGCCCGGCCCTGCGCACCGGCCCCCCCCTGCAGGGTCTGGCGCGCAACCGCGCCGGCGTCCACCTCCAGCGCGGCGGCCTGCGCGGCCAGCAGTCGCGGCTCCTGGGGATAGGGTCTGGCGGGCCAGTCGCCCCCGCGCCCCAGGTGGTCGGCGCGGCAGGCCTGCAGCACCAGCTCGAAGCGCCGCGGGCGGCGCAGCGCGTCGCAACGCTGCAACAGGCGCAGCGTGGCCGCGGCACCGAATTCCAGGCTTCGATGCACGTTGCCATGCTCGGCGCACACCACCGCCGCCAGTTCGGCGCATTCGGAGGGAACGCGCAGGCGCCCGGCCACGGCCGCGGCCAGGCGCACGCCGCGCGCCTCGTGCCCGATGTGGCGCGGCAACACCTGCGCCGGGGTCAGCGCCTTGCCCAGGTCGTGCATCAGGCAGGCCCAGCGCACCGCGAGCGGCGCGCCCGCGGCGGCGGCGGCCTGCAGCACCAGCATCTGGTGTTCCCCGCAATCGATTTCCGGGTGGGCGTCCGCGCGCTGGGGCACTCCCCACAGGGCATCGAGCTCGGGCAGCACCCGCGCCAGCGCGGCGCAGTCGCGCAGCACCTCGAACATGCGCCGCGGAGCGTCCTCCATCAGGCCGCGCGCCATTTCCTGCCACACGCGCTCGGGCACCAGCGCGTCGGCCTCGCCGGCTGCCACCATGTCGCGCATGAGTCGCAGAGTGTCGGGATGCAGCCGGAACCGCGGCAGGCGCGCCGCGAAGCGAGCCACGCGAAGAATGCGCACCGGGTCCTCGGCGAAGGCGGGCCCCACGTGGCGCAGCAAGCCTTGCTCCAGGTCACGGCGCCCGCCCCAGGGATCGATGATGCGGCCCTGCTCGTCCTGCGCCATGGCGTTGATGGTGAGGTCGCGGCGCTGCAGATCCTGCTCCAGGGTCACGTCGGGGTCCGCGTGCACGGCGAAACCCCGATATCCCGCGCCGGTCTTGCGCTCGGTGCGCGCCAGTGCGTACTCGGCGCCGCTGAGGGGGTGCAGGAACACCGGGAAGTCCCGCCCCACCGGCCGGAAGCCGGCCTCGATCATCTGCTGCGCGGTGGCGCCCACCACCACCCAGTCGCGGTCGTGCACCGGCCGACCGAGCAGCGCGTCGCGCACCGCTCCACCGACGATGTAGGCGCGACCGGGAACCGGCGGGGGCGTCATGGCAACGGGCGCCCCCCGCTCATGGGCGCGGGGCCTGGCGCTGCACCATCTGCTCGCGCAGCGAGCGGCGCAGGATCTTGCCCACCGAGGTCTTGGGCAATTCGTCGCGGAACTCGATGCGCCGCGGCCGCTTGTAGCCGGTCAGGCGCTCGGCCAGCCAGGCGCGCAGGCTGGCCTCGTCCAGCGAGGGGTCGGAACGCACGACGAACAGCAGCACGGCCTCGCCGGAGTCGGGATCGGGCACACCCACCGCGGCGGCCTCCAGCACCCCGGGGTGGGACACCGCGACGTCCTCGATCTCGTTGGGGTAGACGTTGAAGCCCGACACCAGGATCATGTCCTTCTTGCGGTCCACGATGCGCACGTAACCCTGCGGGTCGATGACGCCCACGTCCCCGGTCTTGAAGAATCCCTCGGCGGTGAAGGCGCGCGCGGTATCGTCCGGGCGCCCCCAGTAGCCCTGCATGACCTGCGGGCCGCGCACCGCGACCTCGCCGCGCTCGCCGCTCGGCAGCGCCCGGCCGTCGTCGTCCACCACGACCATCTCGGTGGAGGGCAGCGGCAAGCCGATGGTGCCGCTGAAGTGATCCGTATCGGTGGGGTTGCAGCACACGGAAGGCGAGGTTTCCGACAGGCCGTAGCCCTCGCAGATGGCGCAGCCCGTGCGCTCCAGCCATTGCCGGGCCACCGCCTCCTGCACCGCCATGCCCCCGCCCACCGAGAGCATCAGCTTGCGGGTGTCCAGGCGTCCGAAATCCGGATGGTGCAGCAGCGCGTTGAACAGGGTGTTCACCGCCGGGAAGCAATGCAGCTCGTAGCGGCTGAGCTCGTCGATGGTGGCCTTCAGGTCGCGCGGGTTCGGAATCAGCACGATCATGCCGCCCTGGTAGGCCGACAGGAACATGACCACCGTGAAGGCGAAGATGTGATAGAGGGGAAGCGCGCAGACCGTGTTCATCTGCGTCAGCTCGGGATGCCTGCGCAGGGCCGGCTGGTTCCAGGCATCGCTTTGCAGCACGTTGGCGATCAGGTTGCGGTGGCTCAGCGCCGCCCCCTTGGACACCCCGGTGGTGCCGCCCGTGTACTGCAGCACCGCGACATCCTCGGGCCGCGCCTCGACGGGGGTGAAGGCCAAGGCCCGGCCGCGGGCCATGGCCCGCGGGAAACGATGGTGGCCGGGCAGCGAGAACCTGGGAACCAGGTGCTTGAGGTGGCGCACGACCAGGTTGACCACCCTTCCCTTGAGCCCCCCCAGCATGTCGCCCATGCTGGCCACCAGCACCACGCGCAGCCCCGCGCGCTCGCCCACCTGCTCCAGGGTATGGGCGAAATTCTCCAGGATGATGATGGCGCTGGCGCCGCTGTCGAGCAGCTGGTGCTCGAGCTCACGCGCGGTGTACAGGGGATTCACGTTGCCCACGACCAGACCGGCGCGCAAGGCCGCGGCCACGGCGATGGGGTACTGCGGCACATTGGGCATCATCAGCGCGATGCGCTCGCCCGCGCGCAGGCCCTGGGCCTGCAGCCATGCCGCCAGCGCCGCCGAGTCACGCTCCCATTGGGCATAACTGGTGCGCTTGCCCATGAACGCGAAGGCCGGGCGCTCGGCGAACTGCTCGAAACTGCGCTGCAACAGCCCGGGCAGGGACCGGAACGCGCCGGGGTCGATGTCGGCGGGCACGCCTTGCGGGTAGTGCGCGAGCCAGGGTCGGTCCATCGGGTTCTCCTCGGTAGGAAACCGCCCTTCTGCGGGGCGGAAAAACGAACGACCGTTCGTATGTCCGCGAAGCATAACCCGCAGCACCCCCGCTTGCCCAGCCCGCCCTCACGGCAGGCGGGGTTGCGTAGCGCCCGGCTCAGGTATCCACCACCTTGATGCTGGGAAAGCGCGATGAATAGTCCCGCGCCCGCTGGGCCACGCGGGCGCCCAGGCGCCGGGCGATGGCCAGGTATTCGGCGGCGGCAGCCCCCTGCGGCTCGGCCGCCACGCTGGGGGTGCCGCTGTCGGCCT
>DAIDHU010000317.1 GCA_027451915.1 Thiomonas sp.
GGGCTGCGCCGGCTTGCGCTCGAGCAGATCCAGATGCGCGTCGGCACCCCCTTTCAAGTTCAGGTTCAGGCAGGCATCGCCCGCGGCACCGGCCAGCGCATAGTAGGCACGAGCCTCCTCGGGCAGGCAGATGCGCAGGTCCCGGATGTCCACCGGCGAGGGGTTGCGCAGCCAGAGGTCGTTGTGGTGGCACTGCAGCGCGCGTACTCCGGCGCGGCAATAGCTGAGCAGCGGCCAGCCCATGGCCCGATCGGGGCGATCGTCGATGCGCACCATGGTGCTCGTGGCCAGGGCCTGCAGGTAGTCCGAGTCGAGCGCGCGCCCGTCGGAGAGGGCTTGGGTCGGCGCGGCCGCCGCGGGCATCGACCCCGGCGGCCTCCCGGGGCCCCCGCCCAGGGCTTGCGAAACCCCCGGCAGCGGCTGCGAGCCGGCCACCGGCAGGCCCTCGGCATGGGCCAGCTGGGGCCGGTCCTCGCCCCTCGCCGCGCCCACCGGCACCGTCGTCTCACGCAGGCGCCCCCCCGGCTGACGGCGCCGCAGCACCACGCTGCGATGCGCGGGATCGTGGCGGTGCAACAGGTAGTAGCCCGTGGCTGCGCCGCCGGCCAGCAGCAGCGCCACGACGGAACTCCCCGCAGCCAGGCCCAGCTTGCCCAGCACGGGCCCTGCCAGCACCAGGAAGGCCCGCGCGGCGCCCGCGGCGCTCCACGCGATGGCGGCGCCCAGGGCGCGCCACGCGCGCCCGGCTCGACGATGTTTGCTCATGATCGCCTCCCGCCCGCGCCTGCGCGGGCCGCGCCCCCCGTGGTTCGTCGCGCCGTGCCCATGGACCTCAATCGCCGAAGCCGGCACGCAACTCCCAGATGCGCGCCAACGCACGCACGGTACCGTTGACACCGAAATGCCCGATGCGCGAAGCCCGTCCGGTCTGACCGTCGAAGCGCGCCAGGTTGGCCACCGATGTGCCATCGCTCAGCTGTCTGAAGTCGCCGCCGATGAACACCCGGCTGCCGATGGCCGCGAGCGCGTCCACATAGGCGTCCTCGGTGGGCGCGATGGCCAGCGGCTGTCCCGCACCCGCCAGCTGATGCCCGTCCCAGCGCAGCAGCACGCGCCGCGAGTGGTTCAGCGCATCGTCGAAGTCTCCCCCCACATAAAGGCCCTGCGGGGTCTCGACACAACTGCGAACCCGGGACTCGAAGGCCTGCGCCAGCCCGACCCAGCGCGGTGCCGCGCCGGGCTCGTAGCGCGCCCAGCCCCGCAGGCGCACCAGCCCGCGCACCCCGTCGCGCTCATCCGAGCCCCAGGAGAACAGGCCGCCCGCGTACACCCTGTGCGCATAGACGCAAAGCGCCGACACCATGCTCGCGTAGGGCGTCCCGCCCTGCCCCATCAGCACGCCGATGCTGTGCCATCTGCGGTTCTGGGGATTCCAGATCACCACGTTGGAGTCAAAGGCAATGGGAATCTGGGTGTGCTCGCTCAGATCCAGGTCTCCGGTGCGCAGGCCGAAACTGCCGCCCAGGACCACGCGGCCGTCGGGCAGCGGCAGGATGGATCGCGCGATCCCGTTGAGCGGCGGGTCGCCCATCTGGCGCAGGTACAGGCCATGGTCCATGAGCTCCCAGCCATGCGCATGGATCACCGAGATACCGATGGCGGGCACGCGCATGGCCACGATGCCCGACGCCTGGCTGCCGGCCACGCGCTGGAAGCTTCCGCCCACGTACAGGCGGTGTCGGGATGCGGCCAGCGCCAGCACAGGCCCGTCGGGACCGTTGTTGCGGTTCCAGAAGGACCATTGGCTGCCCTCGTCCACCGCCAGCATGGAGACCGCAGGGTCCACGCTCATCGGAACCAGCGGACGCAACATGCCTCCGATGAACAGCCGCCGCCCGTCGGGAGAGGCGCTGATGGCCTGCACCCGGTTGTGGGGCGCCAGCATCAAGTTGGTGGGCGCCGAGATCGCGGGCCCGTAGAGGAACACCAGGTGCGGCACCGGGTGCTCGAACTGCCCCAGTTGTCCGGCGGCATCGAAATCTCCGCCGGCGACGATCACCTCGCGCACCGCCAGGGGTACGCGCGGCCCCAGCTGCGACGTGCGCCCTTGCGAGCGAAACAGGCGGAAGTGGGCATGCAGCAGCGCCCGGAAGGCCTGGGCCTCGTCGGGACGCAGCACCCGGTCGGCATAATCGGCCAGTGGGGGCTTTTCATGGCGCGTCACGGCATGGGAGTCGCGCAGCGAGCGCGGCGGCCCCATGACATAGGGGGCGGCATGGATGTCCGTGGCGGACACCAGCACGGCGCAGGACATGCCCGAGTCCAGCGCATGCACCTGGCCAGGGCTCGGCTGCGCCCGTGCCGTGCACTCGGGCACGCGGTACCTGGCGAAGGGCGCCGGCCGGCTCGCACGCGCGATGATGCGCATCGCCTTATGGGGATCGTCCAGGCCGATGGAGCTCAACCGCGCCACCGACTGCCCCGAGCCGTGGTAGGTGAACACCACCAGCTCGCTCAACAGGTCCACCCGCCGCGTCTGCACGCCCATCGCGTGCTGCTCATCCTCCCCGGCGGGCCTGGACAGCGCAAAGAAGGTCTGCGGCCGCAGCACCGGCAGCCGCAGCCTGTGCAGCACCACGCCGCCGTGCCACGCGGCCTGCGACAGATCGAGCTCGAGCTTCGCGAAGGGCGGGTAGTCCGGCTGTGGCGTGGGCGCCTCGCGCAGGTCGATCTGCCGGTCCGCGTGCGCGCCGATGTCGGCGTGCAGGCAGCCGTCGTTGCCGGCGCCGGCAATCTCGAAATAGGCCCGCGCGGCCTGCGCCACGCAGATGCGCACATCGCGCAGCACCAGGGGCGAGGCGTTGCGGATCCACAGGTCATCGTGGTGGCACTGCAGCGCATGCACGCCCTCGCGGCAATAGCTCACCACCGGCCAGCCGTAGGCCGCGTCCGTTCGGTCATCCAGGCGCACCATGGTGCTCAGCGCCAGCGCCTGCAGGTACACCGTATCCTGCGCGGCGCCCGCGGACACCGAGGACGCCGAAGCCGGCCGCGCCGGCGCGGAGGCGCCCGCCCTGCCCGCGGCGACGCCGCTCGCGCTCGCGCCGGCGGCCCGCGGCACCGGAACATGCGCCGCGCCCGAGGCCCCGGGCAAGGCGGCCGACACCCCCGGGCGCGGCAGGCCCTCGGCGGCGGCCAGGCCGGCCACGTCCTCGCCATGGGGCCCGCCCACGTCCACGGTCTCTTGCCGGGCCTTGGCGCCCGGCGCGTGGTGGCTCAGCAGCACCTGGCGCAATCCCTCGCGCACGCCCTCGTGCCCGCCGTGCAGCAACTGGTAGCCCAGGCCGGCCACGCCGGCCACCAACAGCGTGCCCCCGAGCGTCGACAGCCCGACGCCCAGGCTCCCCAGGATCCCGGCCGGAATCAGCACGACGCCACGCGCAAGGCCGGCCGAAACCAGGCCGGCTCCGCCAAGAGCTCCGTGCACGATTCTTCGCCAGATCCCATCCATGAACAGCCCTACGAGGAGAGTTCGAGTTCCCACAACACGTCCAGCGCACGCACCTCGCCGTCGACGCCGTGGCCCTGGTACCCGGTGAGCTCGCCGCTGAGACTGTCGTAGCGCGCGAGATTCGCGGCCGGCGCTCCATCGCTCAGACGCGTGAAGCGCCCGCCCAGGTACAGCGTGTCGCCATCCGAGTGCAAAACCATCACGCTGGCCGGATAGCCGTCGGGCTGGATCGGCGCGACAGCGATCGGATGGTCCAGGCCGCGCAGGTGCTGGCCGTCCCAGCGCAGCAACACGTGGCGCCGT
>DAIDHU010000318.1 GCA_027451915.1 Thiomonas sp.
TCCGGGCCGGGGACCTGCTGGCCGGCGACGGCGTATGGATGTCGGCCGGGCATGCGCGCCTGGCCAGGCTGGCCTCGCACGCCGCGGACTGGCCGGAGCGACTGCTGCGCCACGTGGACCCGCGGGACTGCTCAGCGCGGACCGGATTGCCCCAGGCCCCCGCGGCCTGGTGGACGGCCGGCGGCGCGGTGGCCGCGGGCGCGCTGTGCAAGGCCTGGCTGGGGCGGCCGGGGATCGAGCTGCGCGCGCCCTGCGCCGTGCACGCCCTGCGCTTCGAGGCCTCCAGCGCCTGCTGGCTGGCCCTGGATGCGCAGGGACAGGTGCTGGAGCGGGCGCCGGTCTGCGTGCTGGCCTGCGCGGGCGACGGCGAGCGTCTGCTGCGCGCCAGCCACCTGCATGACGGTGCGCCCGGGCCCATGCTGCGCACCCAGTCCGGGCAGGGCTTCATCGTCGCGGCCCGCGATGTCGGCGCCCTGCGGGATCTGCGTTGCGGGGTGATGGGCGCGGCCTACGCGCTGCCCCTGCCGCCGGCCGCGATCGCCGCGCGCGGGCTGGACCCCGGGCAGCGCTGGCTGTTCGTCGGAGCCACCCACGAACACGCGGGAAAACCCGCCTGGACGGTGCCGCAGGCCTGGGAGCACGTGGGCGCCGGCCTGCGGGAATGGTGCGCGGGTCAGCCCTGGCCCCCATCCCTGCCCGACAGCGCGATCCCCTTCCGCGGCGAGCGCGCGGGAGGCGCCGACCGGCTGCCCCTGGTGGGACGCTGGCCCTGCGCACCCGCTCACGACGCACCGGGCCTGTACCTATGCCTGGGCATGGGCTCGCGTGGCCTGTTGCTGTCCACGCTGTCGGCTCAGCTCATCGTCTCCGAGCTGGAAGGCGAGCCGGCGCCGCTGGAACGCGAGCTGCTGGATTTGCTCGACCCCTGCCGCGCTTCGCTGCGGCACCGCGGGGCCTGAGCCCCGCGGCGCCGGCTGCTCAGTGGCCCGACGTCGATGAGGGCTCATGAAATGTCCAGGCCAGCCAGGCCAGGACACTAGGCCGCGCCGATGCCCGGAACCAGGGAGCCGGGCGCCGCCGCGCCCTTGTGGCGGGCGGTGAAATCGAGCATGGGCTGCACCGAGCGGCGCGCCCGCGCGCCGAGCCCGGCATCCAGCACGATCTCGCCACTGCCGCTGCGCAGCGCATGCTCCAGGCCGCGCAGCCCGTTCATGGCCATCCAGGGGCAATGCGCGCAGCTCTTGCAGGTCGCACCGTTGCCCGCCGTGGGAGCCGCGATGAACATCTTGTGGGGATTCTGCTGCGCAAGCGCGTGGAACATCCCGGTGTCGGTGGCGACGATGAAGGTGCTGCGGTCGCTCTCTCGCGCGGCCTTGAGGATCTGCGAGGTCGACCCCACCACGTCGGCCAGGGCGATCACGCCCGCGGGACTCTCCGGGTGCACCAGGACCAGGGCCCCCGGGTACTGCTCGCGCAGCAACTCCAGCTCCAGGGCCTTGAATTCCTCGTGCACGATGCAGGCCCCCTGCCAGAGCAGCATGTCCGCGCCGGTCTCGCGCTGGATATAGCCGCCCAGGTGGCGATCCGGCGCCCACAGGATCTTGCGGCCCTGCCGGTGCAGATCGGAGACGATGTCCAGGGCGCAGCTCGACGTGACCACCCAGTCGGCACGGGCCTTCACGGCCGCGCTGGTGTTGGCGTACACCACCACCGTGCGGTCCGGATGGGCATCGCACCACGCCGAGAATTCGGGCGCCGGGCACCCCAGGTCCAGCGAGCAGGTGGCGTCGAGCTCGGGCATCAGGACCCGCTTGTCCGGCGACAGCATCTTGGCCGTCTCGCCCATGAAGCGCACGCCGGCGACCACCAGCGTGGACGCCGGTTGCGCCGCGCCGAAGCGGGCCATTTCCAGGGAGTCCGCCAC
>DAIDHU010000319.1 GCA_027451915.1 Thiomonas sp.
ACCAGGGTCTTGCCCTCGCCGGTGCGCATCTCGGCGATCTTGCCGGCGTGCAGGGCCATGCCGCCGAGGAGCTGCACGTCGAAGTGGCGCATCTTCAGCGCGCGCTTGCCGCCCTCGCGCACCACGGCGAAGGCCTCGCACAGGATGTCGTCCAGGCTGGTGCCGGCTGCGACGCGCTCGCGGAACTCGACCGTCTTGGCGCGCAATTGCTCGTCGCTGAGCTTCTCGAATTGCGGCTCCAGCGCGTTGATGCGCTGCACGTTGCGCCGATACTGGCGCAGCAGGCGTTCGTTGCGGCTGCCGAACAGGCGGGTCAGGAAGGAGGCGGGCATGGATCTGGGCATGGGCGGCCGCGCAGGGCGGCTACCGCCTCGCGCCAGGGGATGGGACCCCTACGGCCTGGACGCAAAACGGCCATTCTAGTCGCCAGCGCCGGATGTCCGTCGCCACGGCCGCCCGAGCGACAATACGGGGCAAATGGCCCATGAACCGACCCCCGCCAGGACCTCCGCCAGGGGGCCCGGCCCGAGCCGCCGCGCCGCCGGCGGCGACCCCGGGCGCAGCGCCACGCTGCATCAATGGATGCAGCGCACGCCGCTGCTGCTGAGCCTGCAGCAACAGGCGCTGGATTCGCGCCGCATGGGCGAGGAGCTCGCACAAGCGCTCGGCCCGGACCTGGCCGCCGGGGTGCGCCCGGGGCGCTACGCCGAAGGCACCTGGACCTTGAGCGCCAGTTCCCCGGCCGTGGCGGCCAAGCTGAAACTGCACGCCGCGTTGCTGCTGCGCCGCCTGCAACAGGCTGGCTGGCCGCTCGCGCGCATCCAGGTGCGGGTGGTGATGCCCCAGGGACGAGACGACGCCGGCCGGGCCGAGCCGATGGCCCAGCCCAGCACCGCCCCGGCCGCGGTACGGGATCGACTGCGCGCGCTGCGCGAAAAGCTCTGAGCCGCGGCCCGGGCCCGGATCAGTACAGCAGGCTGCGCGCCGAGGCGCGAAAACCCGCGGGGGCCTCGGCCTCGTCGTCGAACACCACCATCTCGAAGGCCTCGGGGTCGTTGCCCAGAGCACGCAGCAGCGCGTTGTTGAGCGCGTGCCCGCTGCGGTAGGCGCTGTAGGCGCCCAGGATGGGATGGCCGATCACGTACAGGTCGCCGATGGCGTCGAGCATCTTGTGCTTGACGAATTCCGCGTCAAAGCGCAGCCCGCCTCGATTGAGGATGCGGGATTCGTCCATGACGATCGCGTTCTCCAGGCTTCCGCCCTGGGCCAGGCCGATCTCGCGCAGGGCGTCGACGTCGCGCATGAACCCGAAGGTGCGCGCGCGCGCGATTTCCCGCACGTACTCGGGCATCGAGAATTCGAAACGAAAGTCCTGCGCGGTGCGGTCGATGGCCGGATGCCCGAACTCGATGGCGAAATCCAGCCTGAAGCCGTGATGCGGCTCCAGGCGCGCCCATTTCTCGCCGTCGCGTTCCTGCACACGCACCTCCACCGGCTTGCGCACGCGCACGAAGCGCCGCGGACGGTCCTGATCCTGCAGCCCGGCCGACTGCAGCAGGTAGACGAAGGACGAGGCCGAACCGTCGAGGATGGGGATTTCCTCCGCGTCGACCTCGATCACCAGGTTGTCCACGCCCAGCCCGCAGCAGGCCGACAGCAGGTGTTCGACCGTGTGCACCTTGGCACCTTCCGCGCCCAGCGTGGTGGCCATGCGGGTATCGACCACCGCCTGCGGGCTCAGCGGGATGCTCACCGGCTGCGGCAAATCCACGCGGCGCACCACGATGCCGCTGTCGGGCGGCGCGGGCAGCAGGCTGAGCTCCACGCGTTCGCTGCTGTGAAGCCCGACGCCCACGGCACGGGTGGCGGAACGGATCGAGCGCTGCGCAAGCATCGACTGGCCTTTGGAATCTGGTTTTCTCAATCGAAATATGCCTTCTTATTGTTATATTTTATTGTAACCAAGCTCAGGCTCGCGCGTGGCACGCCGCGGGCGCCGACGCCCCCGCCGCGCGCGCAGGAGGCAGTGCGCGCGCAACGGGGGCGCCCGGGCCGGCGCGCCATCGACACGCGGGCAAGGCCACGGGGAGAGGCCCTGCCCGCGCGCGGCGCGGAGTGCGCCGCTACGCTCGCCCCGGCGGCCCCGGCCGGCGCAGGGCCGCCCCAAGCCGGCCGGGCCCCCTCGGGGGGCAGCGAGCATGGCGAGCGTGGGGCTGATCCATCAATCCGCCTGCTTGCGCAGGAAGGCG
>DAIDHU010000320.1 GCA_027451915.1 Thiomonas sp.
GGTCTGGATGTAGGCGGCGATGCGCGCGGCCTTCAGGATGGTCAGCGGGGTGTCCATCACCCGCACCTCGATGGTCCCGTATTCGGGCTTGGGCCGGATGTCCCAGTAGAAGTCCTTCATGCTCTGCACCACGCCGGTGGCCATCATCTTGCCGAAGTACTTCTCGAAGTCCTGCCAGGTCAGCACGAAGGGCGCCCGCCCCGACAGCGGGAAGGCGAACACCGAATTCAGGCGCGCCGAATGAAAGCCGGTGTCCTCCCCCTGCACGAAGGGGCTGGAGGCGCTCAGGGCGATGAAGTGGGGAATGAAGCGCGAGATGCAATGCAGCGTGTACAGCGCGGTGTCGGCGTCGGGGCAACCCAGGTGCACGTGCTGGCCGAACACGGTGAATTGCTTGCTGAGATAACCATACAGGTCCGACAGCTGCAGGAACCGCGGCTTGTCGAAAATGCGCTGGTGCGCCCAATGCTGGAAGGCATGGGTGCCGCCGCCGGCCAGGCCCACGTCGAGCTTGCGCGCGGCCTCCACCAAGGCCTCCTGGATTTCGCCGAGCTGGGCCAGCGCGTCGGCGTAGCCGCTGCAGATGCCGGTGGACAGCTCGATCATGCTCTCGGTGATCTCGGGCGTGACGGCCCCCGGCAGCTGGCGTCCCTCGAGCAGGCGCAGCAGGTCGGGGGCGCAGGGCATGAGGTCGTAGTTGTGGCGGCTGACGATCTGCAGCTCCAGCTCGACGCCGATGCTCAGCGCATCCGAATGGGTGAAGGTTCCAAGACTCATGGGGTTCTCCGCGGCCCGGGTTCAGCGTGCGCCGGGCGTGGCCTGGATGTCGCCGGCGCGGCCCAGCGCCCAGCGGGCGGCCAGGGTGCCGGCCAGCAGCAGCACCGCCACCGCGGCGAAGCCGGCGTCGAGCAGCATGGGCGGCAGCACCAGCCGCGAGGCGCCGAGGTCGAGCAGCAGCACGAAGCTCACGCCGGCGGCCGGGCTCAGGCTCAGGCCCAGGGCCAGCGACTGGCTCCAGCTCAGCCCCGAGGGCCGGCCCAGCGCCAGCGGCGCGCCCAGCTTGGCCAGCACGCGCAGCAGCGCCAGCACGCAGCCGGCGCTCAGGCCCTCGACCAGCATGTGCGTGTTCAGGCTCAGCCCGATGATCAGGAACAGCAGCACCACCAGCACGCCGCCGGCCGTGCCGAAATGCCGCGGCCACACGCGCGGACGTTCGCTGTACAGGCGCAGCAGCATGCCCGCCAGCAGCGGCGTGAGCATGCTGGACCAGTGCAGGGCCCGGGTCAGCGAAAGCACCAGCAGGATCAGCCCTACCAGCAGCAGGGCGGCGCCCTCGTCGGCGAAATCGAAGTGGCGCTCCACCCAGTTCACGGCCCAGGCCAGCAGCGCGGCGGCCAGCACGGCGCCGCCGATCGCGTAGGCCTGGCGCAGCAGCGGCTCCCACCAGTGCCCGGAGGCCTGCGCGCCGATCCAGCCGGTAAGCACGCCCACGCACAGCAGCGACAGGGTGGTGCCCGTCGCGGCCAGCAGCAGCATGCGCTCGGTGACCTGGCCGCGGGCGTGGAACTCGCCGCTCAGGCGCAAGGCCACAGCCGGCGAGGCGCAGGCCAGCGCGGCCGATACCGCCAGGCCCGGCATGCCGCCGAGCCCGAAGGCGCTCAGCGCGGCCCAGCCCGCCACCAGGCTCAGCCCCCATTCACCGACACTGGTGAACACCAGCCAGGGGTTGGCGCGCAACCAGCGCAGGTTCACCCTGTGGCCCAGCTCGAACAGCAGCATGGCCAGCGCCGCGTCGACCACCGCCCGGGCTCCGGGCTGCAGCGCCAGGGCTTCCAGGCCGCCTCCGCCGGCGGCGATCAGCAGCCCGGCCGCGGTGAAGCCGATCAGGCGCGGCCAGCGCAGCAGGCGCAGCACCGATTCCCCCATCAGGGTGGCCAGCACCAGCGCGAGCCCGACCCACAACACGCCGTCGGCATGCAGGGAAAGCGATGGCAGGGTGTGCAGGTAGGGCATCGGTCGGTCCGGCAGGGCGCCGCGCGCGATGCAACCGGCGCGTGGCGTGACGTGGAACAAGGCCCGTGGGGACGGCCCGGCCGGCCCCGTGCGGACGCGGGAGCGTGATCGGGCGGCCGGGGTGGCCGCCACGCGCCCGCAAGCGATAGGAGCGCCCGATTATAGGAAACGCGACTCCTCGGCGCGTGCTCTCCCTTTCGGCACGCAGGGCATTGCGGGGGGAACCGAAGGTGGCGCCCCCGCCACCGCGCGCGCTTCCTACAATGCTCCGATGTCCTACGTGCACCTGCGAATCCACACTGAATACTCCATCGTCGACGGCAGCCTGCGGGTGGACGACGCCGTCGCCGCCGCGCGCGCCGACGGCCAGGGGGCGCTGGCCATCAGCGACCTGAACAACCTGTTCGCCGGGGTACGCTTCTACAAGGCTGCGCGCGACGCCGGGGTCAAGCCCATCCTGGGCTGCGACGTGCGCATCGCGGCGCCCGAGGGCGCCGCGCAGGATGCGCCCACCGCCCTGCTGCTGCTGGTGACCAACCGCCAGGGTTACCTCAACCTGTGCGAGCTGCTCAGCCGCGCATGGCTGCAGGGCCAGCGGGCGGGGCAGGCGCAGATGCAATGGTCCTGGCTGGCCGACGACGGCCTGCACGAGGGGCTGATCGCGCTGTGCGGGGCGCGCCAGGGCGCCATCGGACGCGCGCTGCTGGCCGGCGACGAGGCGCGCGCGCGCCTGCTCGCGCGCCAGCACCGCGAGCTGTTCGGCGACCGCTTCTATCTCGAGGTGCAGCGCAGCGGGCATGCCGACTGCGCGCGCCACGTGGCGGCCGCCGCCCGGCTGGCCGCCGAGCTGGACATTCCCCTGGTGGCCACGCATCCCGTGCAGTTCCTGGCGCAAGGCGATTTCGAGGCGCACGAGGCGCGGGTGTGCATCGCCGAGGGCGAGACCCTGGGCAATCCCCGGCGCCAGCGCCACTTCACCCCCGAGCAGTATTTCAAGAGCAGCGCGCAGATGGGCGAGTTGTTCGCCGACCTGCCCTCGGCGCTGCGCAACAGCGTGGAGATCGCCCGCCGCTGCAATCTCACGCTGGTGCTGGGCAAGCCGCAGCTGCCCCATTTCCCCACGCCCGACGGGCAACCGCTGGCCGAGTACTTCCGTGCCGAGTCCTACGCCGGCCTGGAGCGGCGCCTGGAGGTGCTGTACCCGGACGCCGCGCGGCGCGAGCGGGAGCGCCCCCGCTACGTCGAGCGCCTGGAGTTCGAGCTCGCGACCATCGCCAAGATGGGCTTCGAGGGCTACTTCCTCATCGTGGCCGACTTCATCAACTGGGCCAAGGACAACGGCTGTCCGGTGGGCCCGGGCCGGGGCTCCGGCGCCGGCTCGCTGGTGGCCTACAGCCTGCGCATCACCGACCTGGATCCGCTGGCCTACAAGCTGCTGTTCGAGCGATTCCTGAACCCGGAGCGGGTGTCGATGCCCGACTTCGACATCGACTTCTGCCAGGAGAACCGCGACCGCGTCATCGACTACGTGAAGCAGAAATACGGTGTCGAGGCGGTGTCGCAGATCGCCACCTTCGGCACCCTGGCGGCGCGCGCCGCGCTGCGCGACGCCGGGCGCGTGCAGGAGCTGGGCTACAACTTCTGCGACCAGCTCGCCAAGCTGATCCCCAACAAGCCGGGTCAGCACGTGACCATCGAGCAGGCCATCGGCATGGAGCCCCAGCTCAAGGAGCGCATGGAGCAGGAGGAGGAGGTGCGCCAGCTGCTGGGCCTGGCCCGTCAGCTCGAGGGTCTGCCGCGCAACATCGGCATGCATGCCGGCGGCGTGCTCATCGCCCCGGGCAAGCTCACCGATTTCTGCCCGCTGTACGCGCAGCCCGGCAGCAGCGACGCGGTCTCGCAGTACGACAAGGACGACGTCGAGGCCATCGGCCTGGTCAAGTTCGACTTCCTGGGCCTGGCCACGCTGACCATCCTGGACCTCGCCGTGCGCAACATCCGGCGCAACCACCCGGAGATGGCCGGGTTGCGCATGGAGGACATCCCGCTCGACGACCCGGCCAGCTACAAGCTCATGGCGCGGGGCGACACGGTGGCCGTGTTCCAGCTGGAATCGCGCGGCATGCAGGGCATGCTGCGCGACGCCCGGCCCGACCGCTTCGAGGACATCATCGCGCTGGTGGCCCTGTACCGCCCCGGCCCGATGGACCTGATCCCCAGCTATTGCCAGCGCAAGGCCGGAGTCGAGGCCATCGAGTACCCGGACCCGCGCATGGCGCCGGTGCTGGAGGAGACCTACGGCATCATGGTCTACCAGGAGCAGGTGATGCAGGTGGCGCAGGTCATCGGCGGCTACTCGCTGGGCGGCGCCGACCTGCTGCGCCGCGCCATGGGCAAGAAGAAGGCCGAGGAGATGGCCAAGCACCGGGGCATCTTCGCGGAGGGCGCGGCCAGGAACGGCATTCCCCCGGAGAAGGCCAACGAGATCTTCGACTTGATGGAGAAGTTCGCCGGCTACGGCTTCAACAAGTCGCACGCCGCGGCCTACGCGCTGCTGGCGGTGCAGACGGCCTGGCTGAAGGCGCATTACCCGGCCGAATTCATGGCGGCCAACATGAGCATCGCGCTCGACGACACCGACAAGCTCAAGGTGCTGGTGGACGACGCGCGGGCCATGGGGTTGAACATCCTGCTGCCCGACGTCAACGAGGGCCAGTGGCGATTCGACGCGGTGGACGCGCGCACCATCCGCTACGCGCTCGGGGCGATCAAGGGCAC
>DAIDHU010000321.1 GCA_027451915.1 Thiomonas sp.
GCCGGGCCCCGGCGACCTGCGCGACTTCGAACAGTCCCTGGCGGCGCGCTACGCGTGGATGCCCGAGGCCCTGCGCCGGCGCGTGGCGCGCGCCTACGGCACCCGGGTGCATCGCTGGCTGGGTGCCGCCCGATGCGCCGCCGATCTCGGAGCCGAGATCGCCCCCGGGGTGTTCGAGGCCGAACTGGAATACGCTGCGCACCAGGAATGGGCGCACAGCGGCGAGGATTTTGTCTGGCGCCGCAGCAAATGCGGTCTGGCCCTGACGCCGGCGCAACGCCAGTGCGTCGACGCGTGGTTCGAGCGTCGAGCCGGCGCGCTGGACATGGCCGCGCAACCGGGAGCCAAGCCTTGAACACCTATGTCGCGGCCATCGACCAGGGCACCACCAGTTCGCGGGTCATGGTGTTCGATGGGGCCTTGCGCGTGGTCGCCACGGCGCAGCGCGAACACCGCCAGATCTGCCCGCAGCCTGGCTGGGTCGAGCACGACCCCGCGGAAATCCTGCGCAACGTGCAGGAGCTGGCCGCGCAGGCGCTGCGCGAGGCGGGCATCGAGGCCCGTCGGCTCGCCGCGGTGGGCATCGCCAATCAGCGCGAAACCGCCGTGCTGTGGGAGCGTGCCAGCGGCCGCGCCCTGGGCAACGCCATCGTCTGGCAGGACGGTCGCACCGAATCCCCGGTGCGCGACCTGGTACAACGCACCGGCCCGCAGGGCTGGCGCGAGCGCACGGGACTGCCCCCGGCCAACTACTTTTCCGCCTGCAAGCTGCAATGGCTGCTGCGCCAGCACCCCGGGGCGGCGCAGGCCGCCGCTCGCGGCGAGCTGCTGTTCGGCACCATCGATGCCTGGCTGGCCTGGAATCTCACGGGCGGCCCCGGCAGCGGGCAGCATGTGAGCGACGTCACCAACGCCAGCCGCACGAATCTGTTCGACATCCACCGCCTGGCGTGGGACGAGGAGATCTGCGACGCCCTCGGCATCCCCCTGGGCTGCCTGCCGCGCGTGGTGTCCACCTCGCAGCGCATCGGGCCGATCCGGGAGGGCGCACTGCGCGGCGTGGAGCTCGCGGCTCTGGTCGGCGACCAGCAGGCGGCGCTGATCGGCCAGGCCTGCTTCGCCCCGGGACAGGCCAAGGTCACCTACGGCACTGGCTCCTTCCTGCTCATGCACACGGGCGGGCGCTGCGCGCCCTCGGCCAGCGGCCTGCTCGGCACCGTGGCCTATCGCCTGGGCGAACAGGCGCCCTGCTACGCGCTGGAAGGCTCGATCGCAGTCACAGGATCCCTGGTGCGCTGGCTGCGGGACAACCTGGGGCTCATCGGCTCGGCCGCGGAAATCGAGCAACTCGCCCGCAGCGTGCCCGACAACGGCGACGTGTACTTCGTGCCCGCCTTCTCCGGCCTGTTCGCGCCCCATTGGCGCCCCGACGCGCGCGGTGTGCTGGTGGGCCTGACCCATTTCGCGCACCGCGGCCATATCGCGCGCGCCGCGCTGGAAGCCACGGCCTTCCAGGTGCAGGAAATCGTGGCGGCGATGCAACGCGACAGCGGCATGAACTTGCGCGGGATCAAGGTGGATGGCGGCATGAGCGCGAACTCGCTGCTGATGCAATTCCAGGCCGACTTGCTGGATACGCCGGTGATTCGTCCCGTGTGCAGCGAAACCACCGCGCTGGGCGCGGCCAGCGCGGCCGGTCTGGCCGTGGGCGTGTGGAAGGACACGGACGAACTGGCCTCGCACTGGCAGGAGCAGCGCCGATGGGAACCCTCCATGTCCGGCGCCGAACGCGAGCGCCTGCTTCGACGCTGGCAGCAGGCCGTGCGGCGCTCGCTGGACTGGGGCGGCCCGCAGGCCTGAGCGGGCCCGCTCCCTGCGGCATTGCAGCCCGGGCCTCCTCCTGGTGTCCTGTCCCGCTCATGGACAGGCCTTTGGTTCGTGCGCTCGCGGGACAGGACGCTAGCCGCGGGCCTCCTGCCAGGCGCGCAGCATGCGCGCGCCGCGCCGTCCGACCTCGGCGGCGTCCAGCCCCGGGCGGAACAGCTGGGAGCCGATTCCAAAGCCGGTCGCGCCGGCGCGCACCCATTCGCCCATCGCCTGCTCATCCACGCCGCCTACAGGCCACAGGGCCGTGCCGGCCGGCAGCACGGTGCACAGCGCCTTCAGGCCCCGGGGGCCGATCTGCTCGGCCGGGAACAGCTTCAGCGCATGGGCCCCGGCGCGCAAGGCGCTGAAGGCCTCGCTGGGCGTGGCCACACCCGGGGCACAGAACATGCCGCGCGCGGCCGCGTGCGCGATGAGCTGCGGATCGCAATGCGGTGCCACCATCAGGCGGCCCCCCGCGGCCAGGACCCCGTCCACGTCCTGCGTGGCGAGCATGGTGCCCCCGCCGATCAGCGCGTCCGGCGGGGCCATGGCGCCCAGAATCTCGATGCAGCGCAAGGCATGGGGGCGGTTCAGCGGGACCTCCAGGCAGCGAAAGCCGACCTCGAACAAGGCGGCGCCCACGTCGGCCGCCTGCTCGGGCAGCAGACCGCGCAGGATCGCCACCAGCGGCGGGGCCCCGGCGGGCAGCCCCGGGTGGCGTGGGATGGGAAGGTTCATGCAGGATCTCCTTGCAACATCAATTCCCGGCGCGCCGGCCGCGCCCCGGCTACAGGCCTCGCCCCAGCTCGCGCAGCGCGGCGATGTACACGGCGTCGGGATCCAGGCAGCGCGCCTCGACACCCATCAGCGCCGCCGCTTCCCGGTAGCGCGCGGCCAGCGCGCTGGACGCGATGATCGAGACCGCCCGCGCCGCCGGGCCGCCGCGTCCCAGCGCCTCCTGCAGTTCGGCGCCGATCAGCACCCCGCTGAGGTACTCCCGCGCGTGCTCGGCCGGCATGGCGCCGGTGACCACCAGGGCGCGGCAACTGAACAGCGCGCCCGCCAGGTGCGAGGCGCCGGCGCGGCGCACCCCCTCGGCGAAGGCGCCGGGCGATTCCTCGCTTCGGGTCATCAACGCGCCCAGGGTTCCGTGCTGGCTCAGGCAGGCGAACAGTTCGCCGGTCATGTAGGTGGCGAACCATCGGATCAGCCCGCCCCCCAGCTGCGCCCACTTGGAATGGGTGCCGGGCAGCACCATCATGCGCTTGCGCGCATCCGGCTCCAGCAGGGTGGCGCCCAGCAATTGCACCTCTTCGCCGCGCATCACGTCGATGCCCTGCTCCGGACCCGCCTGCTCGGGCATCACCGCGTAGCCCGGAACCAGATGACAGCGCGGCGGGGCGTCGGCGCCGCGCAGCGGCACCAGGTGCCTGCCCAGGTCGCGCAGCGGCTGGTCGATGCCCAGGTAGTCCACCGCCTGCCAGCCCTGGGTGCTGCCCACCATGCCGGACAGGATCACCGGCGACTCGCCGGCGCGCACGCCCAGGCGCTCGAGCACCTCGGCGCAGACCTGGCCGAACCTCCCGCGGGCGCGCAGCACGCCGTCGTCGCCATCGCAGCGCGCGATCAAGCTCCCGTCGGGCGCGACGCGGTAAGCTCGCAGGTGCGTGGTCCCCCAGTAGATGCCGATGATCTCGGTGGCGCCCGCGGAAAGCGCGCGATCGGGGCTTGGCGGCATGCTGTGTCCTGGGCTGGTGCGGGGTGACAATGCTTTCAATCATCATACAATACTCGACAACGCTTTCGACGCCATGACCAAGACCCCCTCCGTCCCGCGCCCCGCCCAGGGCGGATCCGCGGGGCCCGCGCTGCACCGGCAGGTCGTGCAGCGCCTGGGCGAGCGCATCGTCAGCGGCGGATACCCCAGCGGCAGCACCCTGCCCAGCGAGGAAGTGCTGGGGCAGGAACTGGGGGTCAGCCGCACCGCGCTGCGCGAGGCGGTCAAGGTGCTGGCCGCCAAGGGGCTGCTCAAGGCGCGCCCGCGCATCGGAACCCGGGTGCAGCCGGTCTCGGCCTGGAACATGCTCGATCCGGAGGTCCTGGCCTGGCGCTGCGCGGCCGACCCCGCAGGCGACATGCTGCGCCAGCTGGGGGAGATCCGGGAGATCATCGAGCCCAACGCCTGCATGCTGGCGGCGCGCAATCGCAACCCGGAGGACGTCCGCGCCGTCGAGCGTGCCTGCGACGCCATGAGCGATTCGCAGACCATCGAGCAGTGGGTCGACGCCGACCTGCAGTTCCACGTCGCGGTGCTCGAGGCCACGCACAATGAGTTGCTGATTCCCCTGTCCTCGGTAATCGGCTCGGCGCTGGGCATGCTGCTGGGCGTGTCGGCGCGGCGCGCCGACACCTTCAAGCAGGCCCTGGACGACCACGTACGGATTTTCCAGGCCATCCGCGAGCAGGACCAGCGCTCGGCCTTCATGCGCATGCGCCGGCTGCTGGCCGACACGCGCCGGCGCCTGGAATGAACCCGGGCCTGCCGCCGCTGCTGCTGCAATTCGCGGCCACCGCCGCGCTGGCCTTCGTGCTCGGGCTGGAACTGCACAGCTATCGGCGCGCGCAGGACGAGGGCGTGGGCTTCGGCACCACCCGCACCCTGACCCTGATCGGCGCGGCCGGCTTCGTACTGTGGCTGCTCGACGGCACGCAGCCCCGCGGGCTGTACCTGGTCGGGCTGGTGGCGCTGGCGGCCTGGCTGGCGGTGGACCTGGCGCGCGGCGGGCACGACGGTGGCGCCGGCGGGGAGTTGCTGCCGGGCATGATCGCCCTGCTCGCCTACGCGCTGGGGCCGCTGATCCAGACCCAGCCTGCGTGGATGGCCGCGGCGGTGCTGATCGTGGCCATCCTGATGCTGGCCGAGAAGCCGCTGATCCGCAAGATCTCGGACGCCATGCCGGTGTCCGAAGGGGTCACGCTGGCCAAGTTCCTGATCATCGCCGGCCTGGTGCTGCCGCTGCTGCCGGACACCCCGATTCCCGGACTCAGCACCATCAGCTATTCCAAGGTCTGGCTGGCGGTGGTGCTGATCTCGGCCATCTCCTACGCCGGCTACCTCGCGCACACCTACCTGTTCCCCCGTGCCTCCACGCTGCTCACCGGCCTGCTGGGAGGCGTGTACTCGAGCA
>DAIDHU010000322.1 GCA_027451915.1 Thiomonas sp.
CCACCCGCAGCGCCCCATAGGCCACCACCAGGGCCACCGGCACCACCAGCACGGCGCGGGGGTCCCCGGGACGCAGTTGCAGGTCGTCGACGATGTGCTTGAGCACGATCGGCACGCCCACGTTGGCCAGCTTGGCCACGATCAGCATGAGCAGCGCCAGCACCACGCGGCCGCGGTAGTGCCACAGGTAGGGCGCGAGCTCGCGCAGCGCCGCCCAGCGCGCGCCGGGTGCTGCGGCGGCGCCCTGGGGCGGCGGGGTGGGGCGGGAGGAATCTCTCATGCGGGGGGTCGGGCTTGCGCCAATTGATGCATTATTCGGGTTTGCCCTGTTTCATGCACGGGCGTTCGCATTTCCATCCAAGTTCCATCCAGCGGGGATCCGATGCAAAGCCTTCCCACCCAACCCGAACCGATCCTTCGCATCCAGCCGATGCCCTCCGATGTGAACATGCACGGGGACATCTTCGGCGGCTGGATCATGGCCCAGGTCGACATCGCCGGAGGCGTGGTCGCCGCCCGGCGCGCGAAGGGCCGCGTCGCCACCGTGGCGGTCAACGAATTCGTGTTCAAGCACCCCGTGCTGGTGGGCGACCTGCTGTCGCTGTACGCCAAGGTGGCGCGCGTGGGTCGCACCTCCATCACCGTGGACGTGGAGGTGTATGCCGAGCGCGGCATTCCCGACACCCAGGTGTTCCGGGTCACCGAGGCCACGCTGACCTATGTGTGCGTGGGCGAGGACCGCCGGCCCCGCCCGGTGCCGGCGCAATAGACCCCCACCCGGCAGGCGCCGCGCGGACGGCCGCCCGCGGGGCCCTTGCACGAAAACGCCGCCCCGGGGGGCGGCGTTTTCGTGGGCTCTCACGCCGTCGCGCCTCAGGACGCGGCGGGCGCGGCTCCATCGGCCGCGGGCGCGGCTTCCTCGGCGGACTCGCCGCCCTTGCTCAGCACCGCGGCGATCGCCGGGTTCTCGGCGCCGTGGGTGACCACGGTCACGCCGGCGGGCAGCTTCAGGTCGTTGGCGTGCAGCGAGTGGCCCTTGCTCAGGCCGCTGAGATCCACCTCGATGAACTCGGGCAGGTCGGCCGGCAGGCAGGACACCTCGATTTCGTTGATCACGTGGGTGATCATCGCGCCTTCGAGCTTGACGGCCGGGGATTCCTCGGCGCCCTTGAAGTGCAGCGGCACCTTCATCGAGATCTTGCGGTCCGCGGCCACGCGCATGAAGTCCACATGCAGCACCAGCGGACGGAAGGGGTGCACCTGGTAGGCCTTGAGCAGCACCTTGGTCTGCTGCTCGCCCACCGTCAGGTCGAGGATCGACGAGTGGAACTGCTCCTTCTTGAGCGCGTGATACAGCGCGTTGTGATCGAGCTCGATCAGCTGCGGCTTTTGCTCACCGCCGTAGACGATGCCGGGAACCTTGCCGGCGTTGCGCATGCGGCGGCTCGCACCGGTACCTTGCGCCTGACGTTCAAATGCGACGACTTTCATGTCGACTCCGAGAAAAGGGATCCGACGGACCCCGGGATGAAGGCGCCCCGCTCGCGACCAACGCGGCGCCCGGGACGCCGCGACCCGAAGGCCGCGGCGCGGAAAGCTTCAGAACAGGGTTTCCTGCTCGTTGAACAACTGCAGCACCGAGCCCCCCTGGGCGATGCGCATCATGGTCTGCGCGATCAACTGCGCGGCCGAGAGCTGGCGCACCTTGGGGCTGCCCAGCGCGGCCTCGCGCAGCGGGATGGTGTTGGTCACCACCACCTCGTCGAGATCGCTGGCGTTGATGCGCTCGATGGCCGGCCCCGAGAACACGGGGTGGGTGCAATAGGCGACCACCCGCCGGGCACCGCGCTCCTTGAGCACCTCGGCCGCCTTGGTCAGGGTGCCGGCGGTGTCGACCATGTCGTCCATGATGATGCAATTGCGCCCGTCGATCTCGCCGATCACGTTCATCACTTCCGACACGTTGGGCTTGGGGCGGCGCTTGTCGATGATGGCCAGGTCGCAGTCCATCAGCTTGGCCAGCGCGCGCGCGCGCACCACGCCGCCGATATCGGGCGAGACCACGATCAGATCCTTGTAGTTCTTCGCGCGCAGGTCGCCCAGCAGGATGGGCGAGGCGTAGATGTTGTCCACCGGGATGTCGAAAAAGCCCTGGATCTGGTCGGCGTGCAGGTCCATCGTGACCACGCGCGCGATGCCCACGGCCTGCAGCATGTTGGCCACCACCTTGGCGGTGATGGGCACGCGCGACGAGCGGGGCCGGCGATCCTGGCGCGCATAGCCGAAATAGGGAATCACCGCGGTGATGCGCTCGGCCGACGCTCGCTTGAGGGCGTCGGCCATCACCAGCAGCTCCATCAGGCTGTCGTTGGTGGGAGCGCAGGTGGACTGCAGGATGAACACTTCCCGCGCCCGCACGTTCTGCTGGATCTCGACCGTGACCTCGCCGTCGGAAAAACGCCCGACGTAGGCATGCCCCAGGCCGATGCCCAGTTGCTCCACCACCTGTTGGGCCAGCGCCGGGTTGGCGTTGCCGGTGAAAACGACGAAATCGGCCGCGTGGGAGGTCATGATGGCACTGCGCTAGCGCTGCGGGGTTGTCGAGGCCGCCGGCAGCTGCCGCGCAGCGAACAGCGGCAGCGCATGCCGCTGCAAGGCGGGCAGGCCCTCAAGGGGGCTGGGGAGGAAGGATTCGAACCCTCGAATGCCGGAATCAAAATCCGGTGCCTTAACCAACTTGGCGACTCCCCAACAACTCGACCCGGCCCGGAACGAATCCCGGACCCTCGAGGCGTGCCAGGCTGTCCCGCGGGCTCGTAACCCGCGCAACCACCGGCAACCTCCAACATTCTACGCAATCCCGCGCCCGAAACGACACTGGCGCGGCAGCAGCGTGGCTGTCCTGCAAAGCACTCGACGCGAAGCCCTCAATCCGACACCCAGTCGCGCAGTGGATGCTCGCGCAGGCTTCGGCACACCCGCACCGTCCAGCCGGCTGGAAGCTCCTCCGCCCCAAGCTCCGCGACGCTTGCAGCCGCCCCGGGAATCGGCACGAACATCGCCGAACCCGAGCCGCTCATGCGCACGGCTTCGCCGCCATCGGCACCGCCTTGCCGCGCCAGCCAGTCTTGCAGGCCACGCAGGCTCGGCAGCAACTCCATCGCGGCGGGCTGCAGGTCGTTGGCCCCGAAACCCAGCACAGCGCGCATGGTTCGCGCATCGATCGCCGAGCTCGAAGCTTCACTTCCCGCAAGCCCCGTTTTGAGGTGCTCGCAAAAGCCCTCCATTGTGCAGGCCGGCGTGTTCCTTGTCAATAACGGATGGGAGAACACCTGGGCCGTCGAAAGGCCCTCGCCCGGCCATGCGACCAGCATGTTCCACGCCGGCAGGCGCAGCGGGCGCAATTGCTCGCCCACGCCCTGGGCGAAGGCGTCGCGGCCGAACACGAACACCGGCACGTCGGCGCCCAGGCGAGCCGCCAGTTGCTGCAGCTCGGCGCGCCGCAGGCCCAGGCCCCACAACAGGTTCAGGGCCAGCAGCACTCTGGCGGCGTCCGAGCTGCCGCCGCCCAGCCCGGCCTGCGCGGGAATGCGCTTGCGCAGGCGCATGTGCACGCCCGCCCCCACGCCCGCATGCTCGCGCAGCAGGCGGGCCGCGCGCACGCACAGGTCCTCCTCGGGCAGCCCGGGGCCGCCTTCGCGGGAGATGAGCCCGTCCTCGCGCAACTCGAAGTCGAGCTCGTCGCACCAGTCAATGAACTGGAACACCGTCTGCAGCTCATGCATGCCGTCGGCACGCCGCCCCAGCACATGCAGGAACCAGTTCAGCTTGGCCGGCGCCGGCACGCCGAACAGGGCGCGCGGGCGCCGGCTCAAGGCGCGCTCCCCGCAGGCTCGCAACCCGGCCGGGGCAGGCTGGCCTGGTCGATGACCAGGCTGAGCTGCTCCGAATCCTGTCCGCGGCTGCGCGACAGGCGCAGCACATGCGGGCGCCCGTCCACGCGTTGCACCCGCACCTGCCAGCCGAGCTGCTCGAAGCCGCCCTGCTCCAGGGCACGCGAGGCCCATGCGGCGGCGGGGCGCCCGCGCACCCAGTCCTGCAGCGCGGCACGCGGCAGGCGCAGGCCCAGGGTGGCCTCGGTCATGTCCTCGAAGGAATCGAAGCCGCGCTGCTCGTGTCCGTTGCTCACGCTGGCCGAATCGGCGCTCCAGCTGGCCCGCGCCAGCATCTGCCCCAGCGGCGACCCCAGCTCCAGCGAGCCGCTGTCAGGCTCCAGGTGCAGCTCGAAGGAACCGTAGAGGTTGTAGGGATGCGCGCCCTGCTCGACCACGGAGATGCGCCCGGAATAGTCCAGGGCGCAGCCGGGCGGCAGGGAGCCGAGGCGCGGCGGCGCGGAGCAGGCGCCCAGCAGGGCGAGCAAGGCGGCGCCAGCCAGGCCGCGCAGAATGCGCGGCGGCCATGCCGGCGGGTTCAAAACTTCAGCCCCAGACGGCGCATGGCCCCGAGCACTCCGTGGTCCCCCGGCGCGGCCTTCCAGCAGGCGCGCAGCAGCTCGGTGGCACGCTCGCGCTGGCCGCGGCGCCACAGCACCTCGGCCAGGTGGGCTCCGATTTCCGGATCCGCGCGCCCGGCGTAGGCCTGCTCGAGCAGGCGCTGCGCGCGCGCCAGGCGGCCGCTGCGGAACTCCACCCAGCCCAGGCTGTCCAGCACGAAGGGGTTGCCGGGGCTCAGGCGCAGCGAGTGCTCGACCAGGCGCCGGGCCTGGTCCAGCTCACGCCCCTGGTCGGCCAGGGAATAGCCCAGCGCGTTCAGGGCCGGCTGGTACTCGGGGTGTTGCTTCACGATGCGCCGCAGGCCCGCCAGCATCTGGGCGGGCCGGCCGGCCTGTTGCGCGGCCATCGCGGTCTCGTAGGCGTAGTCCGGATCGTGGCCCCAGACCCCCATTCCCGAACGCAGCGCGGCGTAGGCCTGCGCGGGTTCGTGCAGGTCGCCCAGAAGCTCCGACAGCGCCAGCAGGCGCCGGCGACGCTGCAGGCTGCTGGCCCGCGGCAGCGCGCGCACCAGCTCGACCGCCTGGCGTGGTCGCCCCTGCGCGGCGAGTACCTTGGCCCGCTGCAGGACCACCGCGGCGTCCTGGCGAGCCGGCGCGATGTGCTGCAGCCACTGCGCGGCGCGCGCGTCCGCGCCCTGGTGCAGCGCCAGGCTGGACAACGCGAGGTACACCTGCTCGAGTTCCTCGGGCGGAACCGGCGGTGCCGCGCCCTGCGCCGGCGCCGAAGCCCGTGGGCTGGCCGCACTGGCCGCGGCCGTCGCATGGGCGGCTGCCGCGGGCGCCGAAGCGGCGGAGGCGCTCGCCGACGGCGACGCTGGCGCGGCCTGCGAGGCCGCCGCCGGCAGACTGGGCAGCGATACGCCGGGCAGGCTCAGCTCCAGGAAGCGCAGCAGCGAATGCTCGGCCTGCGCGTACTGGCCCATCT
>DAIDHU010000323.1 GCA_027451915.1 Thiomonas sp.
CTCCCGCAGGCATGGAGTCGCGCCTGGTCCCGGCGCAGGGCTATCGCATGCTCTGGGTGGACTTCGGCGGCGTGCGGGGCAAGGGCGCCGCGCGCTGGCTTCGTCTGCCGGCGCAGTTGCTGCGCGCCCTGGCGCAGGCGGCCCGGGCGCTGCGCGGCGAACGCCCGCGCGTGGTGCTGGGCATGGGTGGCTACATCACCGTTCCGGGCGGCCTGCTGGCGCGCCTGTTCGGCGCCCGCCTGGTGCTGCATGAGCAGAACGCCGTCGCCGGCATGAGCAACCGACTGCTGGCGCGCCTGGCCACGCGCGTGCTGTGCGCCTTTCCCGGCGCGCTGCCGGGAGCCGAGTGGGTGGGCAACCCGGTGCGCCGCGCGATCCGCGAACTGGCCGACCCGCGCCAGCGCTACGCCTCGCGCAGCGGCCCCTTGCGCCTGCTGGTGGTGGGCGGAAGCCTGGGCGCGCGAGCCCTCAACGACATGCTGCCCGCGGCCCTGGCCCTGATCGAGCCGGCGCAGCGTCCGCGCGTCGTGCACCAGAGCGGGCGCGGCCAGCTCGAGGCCCTGCGCCAGGCCTACGCCGCCGCCGGCGTGGATGCCGACTGCCGCGAGTTCATCGACGACATGGCCGAGGCCTATGCGCAGGCCGACCTGGTGGTGTGCCGCGCGGGCGCCTCCACCGTCACCGAAGTGGCCTGCGCTGGCGTGGCCGCTCTGTTCTTACCCTTTCCCTTCGCGGTGGACGACCACCAGAGCGCCAACGCGCGCTACCTCGCGGGCCCGGGCGCGGCGCTGCTGGTGCAGCAGGCCGAGCTCGACCCGCCGCGCCTGGCCGCGCAGTTGCGCGCCTTGCGCCGCGAGAGCCTGCTCGACATGGCCTGCAAGGCGCGCGAGCTGGCCCGCAGCGATGCCGTCGAGCGCATCGTGGCCGTGTGCGAAGCGCTGGAACGCCCGACATGAAACACGCCATTCATCACATCCATTTCGTGGGCATCGGGGGCGCCGGCATGAGCGGCATCGCCGAGGTGCTGCTCAACCTGGGCTACCGCATCAGCGGCAGCGACCTGGGCGAGAGCGCCGCGGTGCGGCATCTGCGCGCGGCCGGTGCCACGGTGTCCATCGGGCACGACGCGGCGCATGTGACCGGAGCCGACGCCGTGGTGGTGTCCACCGCGGTGGGGGCGGACAACCCCGAAGTGCGCGCGGCGCGCGCCCGCCACATTCCGGTGGTGCCGCGTGCCGTGATGCTGGCCGAGCTGATGCGCCTCAAGCGCGGCATCGCCATCGCCGGAACCCACGGCAAGACCACCACCACCAGCCTGGTGGCCAGCGTGCTGGCCGAAGGCGGGCTCGACCCCCCCTTCGTCATCGGCGGGCGCCTGAACAGCGTCGGCACCCACGCCAAGCTGGGCGGGGGCGAGTACATCGTGGTGGAAGCCGACGAATCCGACGCCTCCTTCCTCAACCTGCTTCCCGTGATGGCGGTGGTGACCAACATCGACGCCGACCACATGGACACCTATGGCCACGACATGGCGCGGCTACGCCAGACCTTCGTGGAATTCCTCGG
Source organism: Thiomonas sp. (assembly GCA_027451915.1). GTDB lineage: Bacteria > Pseudomonadota > Gammaproteobacteria > Burkholderiales > Burkholderiaceae_C > Thiomonas_A. The sequence goes on from DAIDHU010000323.1 coordinate 1,567, forward strand.
CCGCCTGCCCTTCTACGGCGCCGCCATCCTGTGCACCGACGACCCCGGCGTGCGCGCCATCCTGCCATTCGTGTCCAAGCCGGTGACCCCCTACGGCCTGGGCGAGGACGCGCAGGTGCGCGCCGTGGACGTGCGCGCGGTCGGCACCGGCATGGAGTTCACCGTGCTGCGGCGCAATGGCGTGGTGCTGCCGCCGCTGCAGGTCAGGCTGAACCTGCCCGGGCTGCACAACGTGCGCAACGCGCTGGCGGCGGTGGCCGTGGCCGCCGAGCTGGGAGTCGACGATGCCGCGGTGTGCAAGGCCCTGGCCGAATTCCGGGGCGTCGGCCGGCGCTTCCAGCGCCTGGGCGAGATGCCGCTCGCCGCGGGCGGCAGCTACACCCTGATCGACGACTACGGGCACCACCCCGTGGAGATGGCCGCGACCCTGGCGGCCGCGCGCGGCGCCTACCCCGGGCGCCGTATCGTGCTGGCCTTCCAGCCGCATCGCTACACCCGCACGCGCGATCTGTTCGAGGATTTCGTGGGCGTGCTCGGCAGCGCCGACGCGGTGCTGCTCACCGAGGTTTACGCCGCGGGCGAGGCGCCGATCGTGGCCGCCGACGGACGCGGCCTGGCGCGCGCGCTGCGCGTGGCCGGGCGCATCGAGCCGATCTTCGTCGAGGACGTGCGCGCGCTGCCCCAGGCCATCGCCGATTTCGCCCGCGACGGCGACGTGGTCCTGTGCATGGGCGCGGGCTCGATCGGCGCGGTGGCCGGGCAGATCGCCGCGCAGGCGGCGCAGGCGCGCGAGGAGCAGGCGTGAGCACCTTCCCGATCTCTCCCGATCCACGCGCCTTCGGTCGCGTCGCGGTGCTGTACGGCGGACGCTCGGCCGAGCGCGAGGTCTCGCTCATGTCCGGCGAGCGGGTGCTGCAGGCGCTGCGCGCCCGCGGGGTGGACGCCTTCGGCTTCGACCCCGCCGAGCAATCCCTGGACCGGCTGCCCGCGCTGGGCGCGCAACGCGTGTTCATCGCCCTGCACGGACGCTACGGCGAGGACGGCACGGTGCAGGGCGCGCTCGAATTGCTGGGCCTTGCCTACACGGGCTCCGGGGTGCTGGCCTCGGCGCTGGCCATCGACAAACACATGACCAAGCGGCTGTGGCATTGCGAAGGCCTGCCCACCCCGCAGTGGCGCCTGGTGCAAAGCCTGGAGCAGGCGCGCGAGGCCGCGCTCGCGCTGGGCCTGCCGCTGATCTTCAAGGCCAGCCACGAGGGTTCCACGCTGGGCCTGGCGCGCGCCGACACGCCCGCCGGGGTCGACGCCGCCTACGCCGAGGCCGCGCGCTACGACAGCGCCGTGCTGGCCGAGAGCTTCATCGCCGGCGACGAGGTCACCTGCGCCGTGCTCGGCGAGGGCGAGCAGGCGCGCGCGCTGCCCCTGGTGCGCATCCAGGCGCCCGGAGGCAACTACGACTTCCAGCACAAGTACTACAGCGACGACACCCGCTACCTGTGCCCGGCCCAGCTGCCCGAGGGCGAGGAAGCGGCCATCGCCGCGCTGGTGCTGCGCAGCTATCGCGCGCTGGGCTGTCGGGGCTGGGCGCGCGCCGACGTCATGATCCGTGCGAGCGACCGCAAGCCCTTCCTGCTGGAGATGAACACCAGCCCGGGCATGACCGGACATTCCCTGGTGCCCATGGCCGCGCGCGCGGCAGGCATCGGCTACGAGGACCTGTGCCTGCACATCCTGGCCGGTGCGCGCCTGGACCAGGCGCCCCGGACCGCGGGGGATCGTTCGTGAACGGCACGCTGCGCCAGGACCTGCCGCTGGACATCCGGCTGATGAACTTCACCAGCCGCGCGCTGGTGTGGTTGTTCGTGCTCGGAGCCCTGGCCTCGGCCGGAAACTGGCTGCTGCGGCGCCCGTGGTGGTCGATTCGCAGCGTTCGCGTGGAAGGCAGCCTGCAGCATGTCAGCGCGACCTCGCTGCGCAGCCAGGCGCTGCCGCGGGTGCAGGGCAACTGGTTCACGGTCAGCCTGGGCGCGGTGCAGCAGGCCTTCGAGCAGGTTCCCTGGGTGCGCAAGGCGGTGGTGCAGAGAGTGTGGCCGCTGTCGCTGCTGGTGCGACTGCAGGAGCAGCAGCCCCTGGCGCTGTGGCTGGACTCCTCCGGCAACGCGGTGGGTCTGGTCAACACGCGGGGCGAGAGTTTCGAGGCCAACCTCGGCGAGGTGCAGGACCTGGGGCTGCCGCGCTTTTTCGGCCCGCCGGCCAGCCAGCAGCAGGTGACCGCGATGTACCGCGACCTGCAGCAGCGCTTCGCGCCGCTGCGCTGGCGCATCGCGCGCCTGGGCCTGGGGGCGCAGGGAGACTGGCAGGTGCAGATCGCCCAGGGACCGAGCATCGATCTGGGCAACGACGACGACGCGCAAGCCTTCGCCGAGCGGCTGCAGCGCTTCGTGCGTCTGGAGCCCGGCGTGGCCGCGCACTACGGCCGCGCCGTGGTGTCGGCCGATCTGCGCTACGCCAGCGGCTTCGCGGTGAAGCTGGCGAAGGACGACGGCGGCGCGGACCTGGCCGCGCATGGAGCCCGCGGCGCGTCGCGAGGCAGGGTCAACAAGAGCAAGTCGAGGGGAGCTCGGTAAATGGCGAAGGAGTACAAGGACCTGGTGGTCGGCCTGGATATCGGCACCTCCAAGGTGTCGGCGATGGTCGGCGAAATCCTCCCGGGGCAGGAGCAGGCCGCCGGCACGCTGAAGATCGTCGGCATGGGGCAGGCCTCGACCGCGGGCATGCGCCGCGGCGTGGTGGTGGACATCGAGGCGCTGGTGCAGTCCATCCAGTCCGCGCTGAAGGAAGCCGAGCTGATGGCGGACTGCCGCATCACGCGCGTGATCACCGGCATCACCGGTAGCCATATCCGGGGCCAGAATTCCGAGGGCATGGTGGCGATCAAGGATCGCGAGGTCGCGCCCAACGACGTCATGCGGGTGATCGAGACCGCCAAGGCGGTGAACATCCCGGCCGACCAGCGCCTGCTGCTGGTGGAGCCCCAGGAGTTCATCATCGACGGCCAGGAGGTGCGCCAGCCGGTGGGCATGAGCGGCATCCGCCTGGAGACCAAGGTGCACATCGTCACCGGCGCGCAGACCGCCGCCGAGAACGTGATCAAGTGCGTGCGCCGCTGCGGCCTCGAAGTCGATGCGCTGGTGCTGCACCCGCTGGCCTCCAGCCACGCGGTGCTGACCCCCGACGAGAAGGAGCTCGGGGTCGTGCTGGTCGACGTCGGCGCGGGAGTCACCGACGTGGCCATCTACACGGGCGGCTCGATTCGCCACACCGCGATCATCCCCATCGCCGGCGAGCTGGTCACCAGCGACATCGCCATGGCCCTGCGCACCCCCACCAAGGACGCCGAGGACATCAAGATCGAGCATGGCGTGGCCAAGCAGCTGCTGGCCGGGGTGGACGAGCGCCTGGAGGTGCCGGGCCTGGGCGACCGCGGCCCGCGCATGCTGTCGCGCCAGGCGCTGGCCGGGGTCATCGAGCCGCGCGTGGAGGAGATCTTCTCTCTCGTGCAGCAGGTCGTGCGCGACTCCGGCTACGAGGAGGTGCTGTCCTCCGGCGTGGTGCTCACCGGGGGTGCGTCCCTGATGCCCGGCATGGTCGAGCTGGGCGAGGACATTTTTCTCAAGCCGGTCCGCCTGGGGCTGCCGCAGTACAGCGGCCCGCTGGCGGACATGGTGCGCAGCCCGCGCAATTCCACCGCCATGGGCCTGTTGCTGGAGGCGCTCACGCAGCGCCAGCGCGGCGCCCGGGCGGCGGGCACGAAGTCGGGAAGCGCAGGGGGTGTTTTCACCCGCGTGCGCGACTGGTTCGCGGGGAATTTCTGAATCGTGATCGTTTCACGGGGGCCTGCCGTGCGCGGCGGGCGAATGGCGGCAGGCAGCTGAAGTTTTTTCCAATCCGGACGGAGGTGCATCATGGGCTTTGAAATGATCGAGGACATCGGCGACAGCGGGTTCAACAGCGGAACCAACATCAAGGTGATCGGCGTGGGCGGGGGCGGCGGCAACGCCGTCGAGCACATGATCGCCAGCGGCGTCAAGGGCGTGGAGTTCATCTGCGCCAACACCGACGCCCAGGCGCTCAAGAGCTCGAGCTCGCAGCGCTTCATCCAGCTCGGGCGCACCGGCCTGGGAGCCGGCGGCAAGCCGCAGGTCGGTCGCGACGCGGCCGAGCAGGCGCAGGCGCAGATCCGCGAGACCCTGACCGGCGCGCACATGCTGTTCATCACCGCCGGCATGGGCGGCGGCACCGGCACCGGCGCCGCGCCGGTGGTGGCGCGCATCGCGCGCGAGATGGGCATCCTGACGGTGGCCGTGGTGACCAAGCCCTTCGAGTTCGAGGGCACCAAGCGCCTGGGCCACGCCGAGAGCGGGCTGGAGGAACTGGAGAAGAACGTCGACTCGCTGATCGTGGTGCTCAACGAGAAGCTGCTCGAGGTCTACGGCGACGACATCTCGCAGAAGGAAGCCTTCGCCAAGGCCAACGACGTGCTGAAGAACGCCACCGGCGGCATCGCCGAGATCATCAACGTGCCGGGCATGATCAACGCCGACTTCGAGGACGTGAAGACGGTGATGGGCGAGCCGGGCAAGGCGATGATGGGCACGGCCGTGGCCAGCGGCGCCGACCGCGCGCGCCTGGCGGCCGAGCAGGCCGTCGTGTGCCCGCTGCTCGACGGCGTGGACCTGTCGGGCGCCAAGGGCGTGCTGGTCAACATCACCGCCGACGACTCGCTCAAGCTCAGCGAGACCCGCGAGGCGATGAACGCCATCCGTGCCTACGCCTCCGCGGATGCCCACATCATCTTCGGCACCGTCAACGATCCGTCGATGGGCGACTCGCTGCGCGTGACCGTGCTGGCCACGGGGCTGTCGCGTGCCAAGGCCGCCGCCAAGGCGGCGCCCACGCTGACCGTGCTGCGCACCGGCACCGATGCGGCGCCCCTGAGCATGGGCGCCGCGCTGGGCGCCGCGGGGGTGGACAGCAGCCAGATCCCGGCGATCTGGCGCAATCCGCGCGGCAACGCTCCGTCCGCCCATGTCAACGCCCTGATGCAAGGCGGCATGGAGGAGATGGAAATCCCCGCCTTCCTGCGCAAGCAGGCGGATTGAGCGGATCTCGCGGACGAGTCCGGCGTCCGCGAGCCGGCATTTCCGTCGCGACGCGTCGCGTGTCGC
>DAIDHU010000324.1 GCA_027451915.1 Thiomonas sp.
CGGCGCCGGCGGCGGCCTGGACGGGCGGGTACGCCTGCTGGCCCCGATGGACGGCGTGGTGGCCCAGGCCCAGGCCCTGCCGGGCCAGCGCGTGGATGGCGGCGCGCCCCTGTTCCACGTGATCGCCGCCAACGTGCTGGCCCTGGAAATCGATGCCACGTCCGAGCAGGCCGCGGCACTGCACGCGGGTGCGCCGGTGGAAGTCGCCGGCAGCTCGGCTCGCGGCGAGCTGCTGGCGCTGGCCCCGGCCCTGACGCCGGGGCAGCATGTGGTGCTGCGCGCGCGCCTGAGCGAGCCCGCCGGACTGCGCGCCGGAGCGCTGGTGCAGGCGCGGGTGCGGCTGCCGGCGCGCCCCGGCATGTTCGCGGTGCCGCCGTCGGCGCTGACCCGCGTGGCCGAACGCGAGGCCGTGCTGGTCGAGCAGCCCCGGGGTTTTCGCGTCGTGCCGGTGCGCGTGATCGCGCGCCTGCCTGATGCGGTGATCGTCGACGGCCCGCTGCGTGCCGGCCAGCAGGTGGCCATCAGCGGCGTGGTGGCGCTCAAGGCCGGCGCGGGCGCCAAGCCATGATCCTGCACGCCCTCACCCATGCGGCGCTGCGCCAGCGCCTGGTCACGCTGGGAGCCACGCTGGCGCTGGCGGCCGCGGGCCTGTTCGCCTGGCGCGCGCTGCCCGTGGACGCCTTTCCCGACGTCTCCTCGCCCCAGGTCAAGGTGATCATGAAGGCGCCCGGCATGACTCCCGAGGAAGTGGAGACCCGGGTCGTGCTGCCCATCGAGCAGGAAGTGCTGGGCATCGCGCGCAAGCGCATCGTGCGCTCCATCTCGAAGTACGGCATCGCCGACGTCACCGTGGATTTCGAGGAGGGCACCGACGTGTACTGGGCCCGCCAGCAGGTGGCCGAAGCCCTGTCCAACGTGCGGGCCGACCTGCCGCCCTCCGCGCAGGGCGGCCTGGCGCCGATCACCACGCCCCTGTCGGACGTGTTCATGTTCACCGTGGAGGGCCCGGCCAGCCTGGCGCAAAGGCGCAGCGCGCTGCAATGGCTGGTGCGCCCGGCCCTGCGCACCGTCCCCGGAGTGGCGGACGTGAACATGCTCGGCGGCGACCAGCGCGTGTTCGAGGTCGTGCCCGACCCCGCGCGCATGGCGGCGGCCGGGGTCGGACTGGAAGCCCTGCGCGCCGCGCTGATGAGCAACAACAGCAACGATGGCGCCGGACGCCTGGACGAAGGCGAGGAAACCCGCATCGTGCGCGTGCAGGGGGCCTTTCGGGACGCCTCCGACATACGCGACACGGTGATCGCCGCCCCGCGGGGCGCCGTGGTGCGCGTGGGCGACGTGGCCGAGGTGCGCATGGCCAGCAGCACGCGCTACGGCATCGTCACCGAGGACGGCAAGGGCGAGGCCGTCGAGGGCATCGTGCTGGCCTTGCGGGGAGCCAACGCCTCCAAGGTGATCGAAGGGGTCCGCGCGCGCCTGGCCGAGGTCGAGCCGCGATTGCCCCAGGGCATGAAGCTGCGCGTGTTCTACGACCGCAGCCAGCTGGTCGGGCGCGCGGTGGGCACGGTGATGCGCGCCCTGGCCGAGGCCGTGGTGCTGGTGGTGGTGATGCTGCTGGCCTTCCTGGGCAACTGGCGCGCGGCCCTGGTGGTGGCGCTGACCCTGCCGCTGTCGGCACTGGCGACCTTCGTGCTCATGCGCTGGGCCGGGCTGTCGGCCAACCTGATGAGCCTGGGCGGCCTGGCCATCGCTCTGGGCATGCTGGTCGACGCCGCCGTGGTGGTGGTGGAAAACCTGGTCAGCCACATGAGCCACGACCCGAGCCGGGCCGCCTCGGGTGACGCCGGCGCGGCCACCAGCGACCGCCTGGCCAGGGTGCTGCGCGCCGTCTCGGAAGTCGCGGGCCCGGTGTTGTCCGGGGTGGCCATCATCGGCATCGTGTTCCTGCCCCTGCTGTCCCTGCAGGGCCTGGAGGGCAAGTTGTTCCGCCCGGTGGCGCTGACCATCGTGTTCGCGCTGGCGGCCTCGCTGCTGCTCGCGCTGACCACGGTGCCGGTGCTGGCCTCCATGCTGCTGCGCAACGTGGGCCATGCCGACCCCTGGCTGGTGCGCAAGCTGTCCGCCGGCTACGCGCGCGTGCTCGGCTGGAGTTTCGCGCATGCGCGCACGGTGGTGGTGCTGGCGCTGGTATCGCTGGTCGCGGCAGGCTTCGCCTACAACCGCGTGGGCAAGACCTTCATGCCCACGCTGGACGAGGGGGACATCATCCTGCAGTTGCAGAAACTGCCCTCGGTGGGCCTGGGCGCCACCGCGGCGCTGGACCTGCGGGTGCAGCGCGCCTTGTTGCAGCAGGTTCCCGAAATCCGCGCCATCATCGCCCGCAGCGGCTCGGACGACCTCGGGCTGGACCCCATGGGCCTGAACGAGACCGATACCTTCCTGGTGCTCAAGCCGGCGTCCGAGTGGCGCGGCGACAAGGCCCAGGTGATCGAGGCCATCCGCAAGGTGATGCAGCGCTTCCCCGGCGTGGACTACACCTTCACCCAACCCATCGAGATGCGCGTGTCGGAAATGCTCACGGGCTCGCGCGGCGACCTGGTGGTGAAGATCTTCGGGCCCGACCTGAATCAGCTCGGCGGCCTGGCCCAGCAGGTGGCCCAGGTGCTGCGCGGCCTGCCCGGCGCGCAGGACGTGCTGGCCGCGCGCACCGAGGGCGTGCAGTACCTGACCGTGGACGTGGATCGCCTGGCCGCCGGACGCGCCGGGTTCGACGTGCAGACCCTGCAAAGCGACCTGCGCGCGCTGGTCGAGGGCCAGCAGCTCGGCGTGGTGCTCGAAGGCGTGCGTCGCACCCCGCTGCTGCTACGCGGCCCCACGGAGCTGCGCGATCAGCCCCAGAGTTTCGCCGACCTGCGCATCACCGGGCCCGACGGTCGCAGCTGGCCCCTGTCCTACCTCGCCCGCCTGCGCCCGACCCTGGGGCCGGTGCTGGTGACCCACGAGGATGGAAGCCGCTTCGCCACCGTGCAGGCCAACGTGGGCGGGCGCGACCTGGTGGGTTTCGTCGACGAGGCGCGGCGCGCGGTCGCCACGCGGGTCAGGCTGCCCGAGGGCGTGCGCCTGCAATGGGGCGGGCAGTTCGAGAACCAGCAGCGCGCCGCCGCCCGCCTGGGTCTGGTGGTGCCGCTGGCCCTGGGCCTGATTTTCGTGCTGCTCATGACCACCTTCGGCTCCCTGCGCCAGTCGGTGCTGGTGTTCGCCAACATTCCCTTCGCGCTGGTCGGGGGCGTGCTGGCGTTGTGGATCAGCGGGGAGTACATGTCCGTGCCGGCGTCCGTGGGCTTCATCGCGCTGCTGGGCATCGCCGTGCTCAACGGCGTGGTGCTGGTGAGCCATTTCAACGAACTGCTGCAGCGCGGGCTGCCGCTGGCGCAGGCGGTGCGCGAGGGCTCGATGCGCCGGCTGCGCCCGGTCATGATGACCGCCAGCATCACCGCGCTGGGCCTGATCCCGCTGCTGTCGGCCAGCGGCCCCGGCTCGGAGATCCAGAAGCCCCTGGCCGTGGTGGTGGTCGGGGGTCTGTTCAGTTCCACCGTGCTGACCCTGGTGCTGCTGCCGTTGCTGTTCGCGCGCTTCGGCGTGCCCGGCATCGCACGACAAGCCGCCGAGGCGGATCCGGAGCATCGCCCATGAAAGCCTTCTTGCCGGGCATGGTCGTCGCAGTCGCCTGCGCGGGCCTGACTCCCTGGGGCGCGGCCGCGGCGCCCGCCGCCGCGCCCATCACCCCTGCCCCGCCGGGCGCGCAGGCGCGGCCCTCGAGCTCCGACTCTGGCGCGCCCGAGGCCGCCGCGCCCGATGCGTGGAGCCT
>DAIDHU010000325.1 GCA_027451915.1 Thiomonas sp.
GAGGGCGTGGAGGTCGTGGTCGTGGACGACGGTTCGACCGACGCCACACGGGCCATCCTGGAGGCCGAGGGCCCTCGCGTGCGGGCCTTCCACCAGCAGAACGCCGGCATCGGCGCGGCGCGCAATCGCGGCATGCGCGAGGCGCGCGGCGCATTTATCGCGCTGATCGACGCCGACGACGTCTGCGAGCCGGGCCGGCTGGAGATCCAGCTCGACTACCTGCTCGCGCATCCCGATCTGCTGTTGTGCAGCACGGACTTCAGCAGCTTCGGCGACTCCGGCGTGATCGAGGCGTCGTCCATCGGGTCCTACTACTCGCGCTGCGGCGCGAGCCACGGCGGGGTACGCGCGCGTTACGACCAGCACGCCGGCTTCGCCCTGCCGGTCGCCGCCTGCGGCCGGGCAGCCGGCAGCGAGGTCGCTTGCCATTCGGGCCGGGTGTTCAAGCAACTGCTGCTGGGCAACTTCATCCACCCGCCGACCGTGATGTTCCGCCGCGAGGCACTCGAGCTCGCGGGAAATTTCGACCCTTCCATCCGCATCGCCTGCGAATGGGAGTGGCTGGTCCGCGTCGCCCAAGCGGGACCCGTGGGCTACATTGACCTGCCCTTGCTACGCTACAGGCGTTCCGCGAGCCAGATTTCCTCCAGCACGGCGATGAACCTGGATTCGCTGCGGGTGGCCAAGGCCATGCAGCGGCGCTATGCCCGCCTGCGCGTGCTCGATCCCCGCGTGGCCCGTCGACAGCTGGGCCAGCTGGAACTGCAGGCGGCCTATGCGATGGCTCCCGTGCGCCGGATCATCGCTTTCGCGCTGCTGGCCTCCAGTGTGATGCGCCGCGGCGTGCTTGGGCCCTTGACCCTTCCGACCTGCGCGCGGGTGCTTCTGCCCTCCGCCGCGCTGCGCGGCCTGCGCGCCGCGCGGCGTCGCCTGCGCCCCGCATCCTGAGGCGCGGCTTGCAGCGCGTGCGCGCTCTGGGACAATGGCGGCATGCTCGAATTCACCCTCCACCACAGCCGCGGCCGTGCGCGCCGCGGCTCCCTGCGGCTGCGCCACGGCAGCGTGCAGACTCCGCAATTCATGCCCGTGGGCACCTACGGCTCGGTCAAGGGCATCACGCCCGCCGGGCTGCGCGAGGCCGGAGCGGAAATCATTCTCGGCAACACCTTCCACCTGTGGCTGCGACCGGGGCTGGAAGTGGTCAGGCGCTTCGGCGGCCTGCACCGTTTCATCGGCTGGGACGGCCCCATCCTCACCGACAGCGGGGGCTTCCAGGTCTGGAGCCTGGGAGACCTGCGCAGGATCTCCGAGCAGGGTGTGCGCTTCGCCTCTCCGGTCAATGGCGACAAGCTGCTGCTCACGCCCGAGGTGAGCATGCAGATCCAGACCGTGCTGGACTCGGACATCGTGATGCAGTTCGACGAGTGCACACCCTACTCCATCGGACGCGACGAATCCCGCCGCCTGACCACCGAGGCCGAGGCGCGCGCATCGATGGAGCTTTCATTGCGCTGGGCAAAGCGTTGCCGGGACGAGTTCGAGCGTCTCGAGAACCACAACGCCCTGTTCGGGATCAACCAGGGCGGCATGTACCTGAACCTGCGCGAGGCCTCGCTGCAAGGCCTGCTGGAGCAGGACTTCCCCGGCCACGCCATCGGTGGCCTCAGCGTCGGCGAACCCAAAGAGGAGATGCTTCGCGTCCTCGACCACGTCGCCCCGCTGCTGCCGTCGGAGCGCCCGCGCTACCTGATGGGCGTGGGCACACCCGAGGACTTGGTGCGCGGCGTGCAGGCCGGCATCGACCTGTTCGACTGCGTAATGCCCACGCGCAACGCCCGCAACGGGCACCTGTTCACCCGCTGGGGCGACCTGCGCATCCGCAACGCTCGCTATCGCGAGGACCCGCGACCGCTGGACGAGGGCTGCGCATGCCCCACCTGCCAGGGCTTCTCGCGCGCCTATCTGCACCACCTGGACCGCTGCGGCGAAATGCTGTTCCCCATGCTCGCCACCGCGCACAACCTGCACTACTACCTCGAACTCATGCGGGGCATGCGCCAGGCGCTGGACGACGACGGCTTCGAGGAATTCGTGCGCCGCTTCGGCGAGCAGCGCGCGCGCGGCATCGACTGATCAGACCTCCTGCGGCTGCCGCCGCAGCCACGCCACGAAGCGCCGCCCGTAGAGGGGTTGGCGCCACAGCAGCCAGGCCACGGCCGCCAGGTTGAGCAGCGCGATGCTCAGCAGCAGCGCCGGCACCGACACCCCCAGGCCCAGCAGGGCCGCGCAATAGCCGGTGCACACGATCATGTACAGCGCGTTGAGAATGTTGTTGGCCGCGATCACCCTGGCCCGGTGACTTCCCGGGGTGTGGTGCTGGATCAGCGCGTACAGAGGCACGCTGTAGACCCCGGCGCTGGCCGACAGCCCGAACAGATCCCCCATGACCCGCCAGTGAGCCGGCTGCGCGACGAAGGTGCCGACCCCCAGCAGCGGGCCCGGCGAGACCGCGGAGTGCGCGGCCAGGTACAGGTCGACCCCGAAGGCGCTCATGCCCAGCGCACCCAGGGGCACCAGACCGGGTTCGACGCGCCCGCGCGCCAGCCACTCGCAGGCCAGGGATCCCAGGCCGACCCCCACCGAGAACACGACCAGCAGCAACGAGGCCACCTGCTCGTCGCCGCCCAGCACGTCCTTCGCGAACACCGGGAACTGGGTGAGGAAGGCCACGCCGTAGAACCACATCCAGGAGATCGCCAGCAGCGCCTGCAGCAGCATCGGATCGCGCGCGGCGAGGCGCAGGTTGGCCAGGGTCTCGCGCAGGGGATTCCAGCGCACGCGCAGCCCGGCGTCCAGCGCCGGTGTGGACGGAATGCGCCGCGACGCCGCCCATCCCCCCAGTGCCACCAGCACGCAGGCCGAGCCTGCCAGCCACGGCCCCTGGCGCAGGCTCATCAACAGCCCCCCGGCGAGGTTGCCCAGCAGGATGGCCACGAAGGTGCCCATCTCGGTCATGCCGTTGCCGCCGGTGAGCTCGGCGGCCGAAAGGTGCTGCGGCAGGTAGGCGTACTTGGCGGGCCCGAACACGCTGGAGTGCACGCCCATGCCGAAGGCACAGGTCAGCAAGGCCGCCAGATTGCCGGCGGCGAAACCCCACAGGGCCAGGGCCATGATGCCGATCTCCAGCAGCTTGACCCCGCGCATCAGCCGGTCCTTGGCCAGCTTGTCGGCCAGTTGCCCACTGGTGGCGGAGAACAGCACGAAGGGCAGGATGTACAGGGCCGCGATCAGGTTGACCATCAACCCCGGCGACACCGCCGCGCCGGCCTGGGCGCGATAGGTCACCATCACGGTGAAGGCGAATTTGAACAGGTTGTCGTTCGCGGCGCCTCCGAACTGGGTCCAGAAGAAAGGCGCGAAACGGCGCTGGCGCAGCAGCGCGAATTGATTGGGTCGGGCCGGGGCTTGGGACATGAATCAGGAGCCGCGCAGGCCCTCGACAAAGACGCGGAAGGCCTGGAACAGACGCAGCTTGGCGGCCTCGGCGGTGAGCGTATGGTCGCAGTCGCCGAGGTCGAACACCTGGACCGCGGATGCGCGCACGCCGGCCGCCACCTCGCGCGGCGCTTCCAGACTTAGCAGCACGTAGCCAGGTTCGGTGCTGCCGACGAACACGCCGAGCTGCACGTGCTGCTCGCGCAGGCGGCGCAAGCCCTGGCCGATCCTGCCGACGGGATGCAAGCCGACGCGCCTGCCAACTTCGCGCAGCGCCGCGGCACAAGCGCGCAGCGCGCGTCGGGTCAACACGGTCAGGGCGACCCCCGGATGGGCTTGCAGCATGAGCACCTTCTTCCACTTGGCCCAGCTGCGCATGGATTGCCGATAACGCAAGGCCTCGGCCGCCTCCGGCGCGTGGCTCCGGCCGGGCCGGGGCGGCTGCGCGATGGCCATGGGGTGGATCATCGCGATCGCGCGTATCCCTCGCGCTCCGGAGTCGAGCGCGCCGTGCAGCGCCCAATAGGCCCCCGAGCACAAGCCACCCAGGACCACGTCGCGAACGTCCAGGCGATCCCGCAGGTCATCGAGCAGATCCCGCATGTCCCTCCGGCAGGCGTCGGCATAACAGTCGTTCTCGTCGGGCACGCCGGGCACGATGCCGTCCCCGAGCATGGACAGGTCGACGCGCAGGCTGGGCACGCCGGATCGCGCGAGTTCCCGCGCAAGCCGGACATACAGGCGCCCCGGGCCGGTATGGTGCACCGAGCCGGCGTTGAGCAGCACCACGAGCGGCGCCGCGCCCCGAGCGCCTGGCGGCTCGCAAAGCACGCCGGCCATCCGGCGCCCCGTCCCGAGCGTCAGACGCCGCTCGCGATAGGCCGCGGTTTGCAGCTCGGGGCCGGGCGCCTCGTCGCCTGGAAGCACCCGCGGGGCGTCCGTGGGGAGCGTATTCTCCCGCGGCAGCTCGGCTCGGGCGGCCAGCCAGTCGCAAAGCCGCATCACGGCCGCCTCGGGCACCTCGGCATCCTGCGGGCGATCGAACATCGCGGCGTAGCCGTCGAAGACCTGTGCGTCGAGCTCGACACCCGCTGCGCGAAGCGCCTCGCGCAGTCGCTCGTCGGGGACGCCATCGTCGCGCTCGAGCAGCAGCGCGCCGCGCACGCCCCGCAGGTCCCAGTCCTGCAAACCCAGGGCGGCCAGGGCATCAACGAACTCGGCCGTCAGCAGATGCCCGGCGACGCCGAGCTCGGCGTCGCCGGCCGCAGGTTCGGCCCCCAGCGCGGCCACTGCGCGTAATTCGCGCGCGTAGGCGCGCCCATTGGTCACCGGAGCCCACAAGGCCACCCATCGTGCATCGGCCCGCGCGGCGGCCATACCGGCCAACGCACCACCGAGGCGCAGTCCGATCAGGGCGACCTGGGCGCACCCGATCTCGCGCCGTAGGTATTCGGCCGCATGCTCGACGGAAGCCACCCACGGTTCCAGGCTCACATCTTGCGGAGCGTCGCCTTCGGAGTCGCCGGAGCCCGGGTAATCGAAACGCAGCGCTACGATGCCGCGCCGGGCCAGCCCGTCCGCGACGTGCAGCAGGCTGCGATGCGCGCATTCCTCCTCGGCGCCCAAGGGCGCGCAGATCACCACACCCAGACTTCCGCGCGCGCCGTGCAGCCAGCCGGCGCAGCGCTGCGGCGCCTCGCCGAACAGCACCGCCGTACACGCGGACGCCGTGGCCGGGGGGACTTGGGAAAGGTCGGGATCCATCGCTGTCTCAGGCCTCGCGCACCGTCACGACGCCGCGCAGGTTGGCCGCACTGCAATGGACTCTCGCGCCCGGTGCGAGCGCGGCGGGCCGCAGGCGCACGATACGCTCGACGCTCGGCGCGAGATGAAAGGCGTCATCCTCTGGCTCGTACCCGGGGGCCTCGATCTCGACGCCCAGCAGCAGCTCGTCGGACTGCAGATACAGCCAGCGGTCCGCTCCGTCCGCGACCAGGCGCAGGCGCAGCGCCGCGGTCACCGGCTCCACGCGCATGCCCGAGGGGAAATGAAAGGCCTCCGAGACCATCTCGCCGGCGGCGTCGAGCAGACGCGCGATCACCGTATCGTGCGCCGGCGGGCCGAAGCGGTAGGCATGGTTGATGTCGACGAAATGCCCGAACAGCTCGGTGGTGCCCACGCGCGCGCAGCCCGCCGGGTCGACGCGCATCGCGCGCTCGGCGCGCAGGGTCCGGATACGGCCCGCCTGCCAGAGTTCCACGACCAGTGTGCCCTCGAGGCCTTCGGGGCGATCGTTGAGCACCAGGAAATCACAACCCTCGAGGCCTCGATCGTCGATCAGCACCGCCCGCGGCGCTAGGCATCGCTTCAGCGCCCAGTAGGCCGGCTTGGGCCGCGCTTCCGAGTCCAGCACCCCCCAGCCGGCGCCTTGCGCGAGATCGCGCAGCCACCACACCAGCCCGCCCTGGCAGCCGGAATCCGAAGCCCGCCAGGTCGCGAACACGCGACTCATCAGTTCGCCGCTGACCAGGCTCGACCAGCGCAGGTAAGCCTGCGGGTCCACCATGCGCATGTCCCGCGCATCGGCACGCACCAACTCCGGGAAATAATGATCCCGCACGTCCTCGAAATCCCAGCCGGCGCCGGCGTCGCGCGGCACGCCGGCCTTCCAGCGCGGATCGTGCGGGCCCAGATGACCGAGGCCGGACCGCTCCAGCGCGACCTGCGACGGCACGTTGGACAGGCCCAGGCACTCCGCCGCCAGACGGACTCGGGCCAATCGCGCATCCGCGAGCGGCCGCCGGTAGGCCCCGACGCCGTAGTAGTGGCTGACCCCCGACGAAGCATGGAAGGGCAGCGCGCCCCCCGAGGGCGACGAACGCACCCAAGCGCTGGCCGACCGCATGCGCGCGTGCAGGCGAGGTACCTGCTCGCTCAGGAAGGCGTGGCTCCACGCGGCCTCGGGCAAGCCCATCATCGCGGCCTGCTGCTCGATCTCGCTGCCGCCGCACACCACCGCCGCGCAGGCGTGGCGCTGCAGCCTGCGCAGAATCTGTTCCACCTCCTCTCGAACCTCCTCCTCGAAGCCCGGATCCTCGAAGGGGTAATCCATGTTCGCGAACATGAGGTCCTGCCACACCAGGATGCCCAGGCGATCGCAGGCGGCGTAGAACTCGTCGCTGGCGTAGGTCGCGGTGCCGACGATGCGCAGCATGTTCATGCCGGCCGCGACCACGCACGCCAGCAGGGTCTCCAGGTTCGCGGGGTCCGGGTCGGGGCGCCGCAGGTCCGCGACCGTCCAGCAGGCCCCGCGCACGAACAGCGGCCGGCCGTTGCAGCGCAATTCCAGCGCGCCTTCGGGGTGGAGCAGCTCGAAGGACTTGAAGCCAAGGCGCCCGCCATCGATGCGCGTGCTGCCTCGCGGGCCCCGCAGCTCGAGCTCGCAGTCGTACAGTGCCGGGCTTCCATGCGTGTGCGGCCACCAGGGCTCGATGCCGTCGAGCTCGATGTCGTGCGCCTCGATGCCCTCCGCATGCAGCCGGGTGGCATCGACCCTGTGCAGGTGGGAGCCCAGGCGCAGCACGACCGACTCACAGGCGTCGCACCCGAGCGAGGTCCAGCGCGCCCCCAGGCGCAGCACGGCACGACCGGCTCGCCATGCGGGCGCGAGCTCCAGCTCGTGCACGTCGAAGCCGCGCACGCCTTCCAGGTGGCAGGGCCGCCACGGCCCCACGATGTCGGAGCGGGGATTCCAGCTGCTCACGCGTCCGAGCAGGGTGGTGCGGAACCAGCGCAGGTTCTGCGACGCCACCAGCGCTGTCTTCCAGCGCGGCCGCGCGCGGCGGGCACGCAACTCGGGCGCCAGCGCGGTACAGCGCAGGACCAGCTCTCTCGGGCGGCCCTCCAGCGGAACGACGTAGGCGCGGTGCATGTTGCGTGCGCCCAGCACCACCTGGCCGTCGACCCAAACGTCGACCAGGGTGGCCAGCCCCTCGAAGCGCAGGCGCATCGCCTCCACGTCGTCCCAGCGGGGCAGCTCGCGGCGGAACCACCAGTCGAAGTTGTCCAGTCCCTGTCCGTCCGACTCATCGCCGTCCAGAGCGGCCGCCACCGTGGTCGGCAGCGTGACTGCGCACCAGCCCTGCGCGGGCAGGTTCCCGGGGCCCCCAAAGGCCCCAGGCTGGCTTCGCAGCATGCTCCACCCGGAGTCGAGCGGCTCGCTTCGATGCGCGTCGATCCGGCGACTCGCCAGGCACAGGCTCATCGACGAGCCCCCACCACCCCGCAAGGAACCAACCGCGCGCGCATCGCCGCAGCCTCAGCCATACCTGGCACGCAGCGTG
>DAIDHU010000326.1 GCA_027451915.1 Thiomonas sp.
CACGTCCTGGTCGGCGCAGGACACTCCGGCATGGCGGTGCAGCACCGCCAGCAGCATGGCCAGGCGCGCCGGGTCCAGGCCCACGCTGAGCCGGCGGGGGCTGGGCGAGGCGGCGTTGTCGGCCAGGGCCTGGATTTCCACCAGCAGGGGACGGCTGCCTTCCAGCGTGGCCAGCACGCAGGAGCCGGGCACCGGCGCGCCGTGGTGGGAAAGAAAGATCGCGGATGGGTTGGCCACGCCCTTGAGCCCGCGTTCGGTCATCGCGAACACGCCGAGTTCGCCGACGCCGCCGTAGCGGTTCTTGATGGCGCGGATCAGGCGGTAGCTGCTGTGGGCGTCGCCCTCGAAGTACAGCACCGTGTCCACCATGTGCTCGAGCACGCGCGGGCCGGCCAGCGCGCCTTCCTTGGTGACGTGGCCGACCAGCACGATGCAGGTGCCCGCCGTTTTCGCGTGGCGCGTGAGCTGGGCCGCGCATTCGCGCACCTGGGCCACCGAGCCCGGTGCCGAGGAGAGCTGTTCGGTGTAGACGGTCTGGATGGAGTCCACCACGCACACCGCCGGCTGTTCGGCGGCCAGCGCCTCGCCGATGCGCTCGAGCTGGATCTCGGCCATCAGGCGCACCTGCGCGCCCTGCAATCCCAGGCGCTGCGCGCGCAGCCCCACCTGCGCGGCCGATTCCTCGCCGCTGACGTAGAGCGCGCGGGTGTGCGCGCCCAGCGAGGCCAGGACCTGCAGCAGCAAGGTCGACTTGCCAATGCCGGGGTCGCCGCCGAGCAGCACCACGCTGCCCGCCACCAGCCCGCCGCCGAGCACGCGATCGAGTTCGCCGATGCCGCTGGGCATGTGCTGCTGTTCGGCCGCGGGTACCCGGGCCAGGTCCTGCACCGCCGAGCCCGGCGCCAGCGGGGCGGGCGCGGCACGCGCCGCGCCCAGAGAGCCGCCCCGGGCGGGCGCGGCCGTGCGCGTTTCCACCAGGCTGTTCCAGGCGCCGCAGTGCGGGCAGCGGCCGAGCCATTGCGCGGACTGGACGCCGCAGTCGCTGCAGACGAAGGTGGTGCCCGAGCGGGCCATCAGACGACCTGCACCGGCACCCGGCGCGCCAGCGCGCACATCAGCTCGTAGCCCAGCGTGCCGCTGGGTTCGGCGACCTCGTCGATGCCCAGCTCGGAGTCCAGGTGGCGGCCCCAGCACAGCACGGGGCTGCCGATGTCGGCGGCGCGCCCGGCGGCGCGCACCGGATCGAGGTCCACCATCACCATGTCCATGGACACGCGGCCGACCACGCGCGTGCGCACGCCGTCGACCACGATCGGGGTTCCGGTGGGAGCGTGCCGGGGATAGCCGTCGGCATAGCCCACCGCGGCCACGCCGATGCGCATGGGGCGCTCGGCGCGGAAGGTGGCGCCGTAGCCCACCGCGGCTCCGGCCTCGACGTTCTGCACGCCGATGATGCGGGTGAGCAGGCTCATGGTCGGGCGCAGCTCCCAGCGCTGCGCGTCGGCATGCGCGCCGGTGGGCGAGCCGCCGTACAGCGCGATGCCCGGGCGCACCCAGTCGCCCAGCACGGCGTCGGGGTCCTCGCGCCGCTCCCGGGCCTGCGTGCCGTAGCGCAGCAGCGCCGCGGAGTTGCACAGGCTGCGCTCGCCGGGAAGGCCGTCGACCGCGGATTCGAAACGCTCCAGCGCCTCGGCGATGCCCGGCTCGGCGTCGGCCGTGGCGAAATGGGTCATGTGCGACACCGCGCCCACCGCCGGCAGTTCGTGCAGGCGCTGCCAGGCCACGCGGTATTGATCCGGCGTGAAGCCCAGGCGGTTCATGCCGCTGTTGAGCTTGAGGAACACGCGGTGCGCGCGCGGCTTGCGGCGCGAGGCCAGCCAGTGGATCTGCGCCGGGTCGTGCACCACGTGCCACAGGTTCAGGCGTTCGCAGGTGCTCAGGTCCTCCAGCGCGAAGCAGCCTTCGAGCAGCAGAATGGGCCCGCCCCAGCCCAGCGCGCGCAGGGTTTCCGCCTCGGCCAGGTCCAGCAGCGCGAAGCCGTCGGCCCCGCGCAAGGCCGGAAACACCCGCTCCACGCCGTGGCCGTAGGCGTTGGCCTTGACCACCGCCCACACGCGCGCGCCCGCGGCGGCCGACCGGGCGCGCGCCAGGTTGTGGCGCAGGGAATCGAGGGAAATGGTGGCCTGGATGGGACGCGGCATGACGCGCCTGAGTGTAGTGCCTGCGCGGCCCCGGACCGAGGTGCCCTCGCGGCCATGGGCGGCGTCACGCCTGTGCTATAACCGCCCGATTTCAAGCAGGCGAACCGCGCGCGGCAGGATTCGCAGGACGGAATGCGCAGGACGGAATGAAAAAAGGCTTCTACTGGATCATGGCCGCGCAGTTCTTCTCGTCGCTGGCCGACAATGCCCTGCTCATCGCCGCGATCGCGTTGCTGGTCCAGTTGAAGGCTCCGGGCTGGATGACTCCGCTGCTGAAGTT
>DAIDHU010000327.1 GCA_027451915.1 Thiomonas sp.
CTGGGCGCCTTGTTCGCGCTGCGCCAGGGGCTCACGGATACCAGCCTGACCGACCGGTTCAGCGAGCGGCAGAAAAACACCCAGGCCAGCGACCTGGCGCTGCAGTGGATCTCCACCCAGATCGGCACCACCGGGCTGACCTCTCCCCTGGAGGTCTCGGCCTCCTCGCAGTCCTGGTTTCGCGCCGTGCCGGCGGCCAGCGCCGCGGCGCCCAGCCAGAGCTATTGGCAGACCTGCATGAGCAAGTCCACGTCGACCGACACCTGCGCGCAGGCCTCGATGCCCACGGGTACGACCCAGACCGCCTGGGTGTTCGTGCAGCCCACGGGACGCACCGACACCTCGGCCTGCAACACCCAGGGCCTGACCGCGGTGTACTACGACGTCTGGATCCACACCCTGGACGCGCGCGGCCAGGTGGGCACGGACACGGAAGCCGTCTACAAGCTGTGCATACGCTGAGGCGCCAGGCCGCGCGGGACGATCGTGAAAGAGGCATGAACATGGTCAAGCGAATTCAGGGGTTGCGCGCCACGGTCGTGGCACTGTCGCTGCTGGCGCCCTGCGTGGCGGCCCTGGCGCAGACCGCCAACGTGGTGCAGGAGAACTTCACCGGCGACAAGCCCAACAACAACTGGATCGCGCTTGGCGGCGCCTGTCTGACGGCGGGGGATTCGGAAACCGAGGTCAGCGGCGGGATCGGGATTCCCGCCTGCATCGGCGACCCCTACTACCTGGCCGGAGGCAACCCCACCAACAGCAGCGCGCAGACCCCCTTCGTCGGCCTGCCGTCCAGCGGCACGGCGGCCGATCCCGTGGGCTCGGGAGCGCTGCGCCTGACCAACGGCGGTTCGCAAAGCACCAACGAAGCGGGGGCGATCATCTCGACCCAGCCCTTCCCCGCCAGCCAGGGCATCCAGATCACCTTCACCACCTACACCTACGGGGGCAATGCCTACACGGCGAGCAACTCCACCCAGCCGGGCGCCGACGGCATCGGCTTTTACCTGATCGACGCGAGCCAGTATGGCTCGAGCAGCTCCTACCTTTCCAACGGCTATTTCGGCCAGACCGACCTGGGCGCCTTCGGCGGAAGCCTGGGTTACAGCTGTTCCAACGGAAACTATCCCTACAACGGGATGATCGGCGGCTACATCGGGCTGGGCATCGACGAGTACGGGAACTTTTTCAACTACAACGACAACACCCATACGGGCCAGACGGCCGTCAGCACCAATGCGGGCAAGCAGAACCCCGGCGAAATCGGGTTGCGGGGGGCCGGCAGCATCAACTGGGCCTGGCTGACCCAGAACTATTCGAAGTATTACCCCAGCAAACTGGCCACCACGCTGGATTCGAACAAGCACCCGTATTCCACCGACGCCGTGCGCGCGACCTGCAAGAGCGGCACCCTGTGGGACTACTCGACGCCTTCGTCCCCCAAGAACACAGGCACGGCGATTGCTGACTACAACGTCATCTCGCCTTCCTCGGTGGTCACCCTGCCGAGCACGCAGACCATCTCCAATCAGGAAAGCAACTCCCACAATGTCTCGGCCAACCGCACCAAGGCCACTCCGATCACCTACAAGGTGATCGTGACCTCGACGGGCTTGCTGTCCTTCTACTACGACTACAACAATTCCACCAACTCCGACGGCAGCCTGAATTTCAAGCAGGTGCTCAACCAGGTGGACATCTCCGCCTCCAATGGCACGCCGCCCAGCAGCTATCTGTTCGGCTTCGGCGGATCGACCGGCGGCGGCACCAATGTGCACGAGATCACCTGCTTCGAGGCCACTCCGGCCGCGCGCACCATCGGCTCGCCCGTGGCGCCGCTTACCGTGTCCTCGGGCAGCCTGCTCTATACCCTGACCAGCAACCCCAGCCCCGTGCAGGGTTACGTCAACGCCTACAGCCTCGACGCCAGCGGCAACCCGAGCAGCACCACGAGCTGGGAGGCCGGCGCGAACATGACCGACGCGCTGCGCAGCGCCAACCTCTACTCCACGGCCTCGGACGGCAAGAGCCCGGTCCTGCTGTCCGCGCTGGACACCTCGGCCTTCAACCTGAAGGCCAGCACCTGCGTGCCCGCCACCACGTCCATCGTCAACTACACCATCGACCCCAACACCACCTACTCGCCGACCCCTTCGGGCTGCACGGCGCCTTATCTGGGCTCGCGCGCTGTGGGCAGCCTGCTGGACGAATTCTCTCCCGGCGACGACGCGGTGCTGCTCAACCCGCCCAACGATCCCACGCTGCTCACGCTGCCTGGCTATGCCACCTACGCCCAGGCCCATTCCAAGCGCGTACCGGCTCTGCTGTTCACCAACGACGACGGCTTCCTGTACTCGGTCGACGCCAGCGCCGGCACGATGAACTGGGGCTGGATGCCGCGCGCCTTCGTCGCCAGCCTGCAGAACTACACCACCTTTCCGTACCAGGACAACTTTGCCGGCAAGTTCGTGGTTGCCGACGCCTATGACAGCACGTCCACCCCCGCGGCCTGGGGCACCTACGTGATCGGCAGCGCCAACGGCGGCTCGCTGTGGTACGACCTGAAGCTGCAGGACTCCTCGTCGAACTCGAGCAGCGACGTGCCCACGCCGGCGCAGGTGATCGTCAGCTTCGGGCCCTCGCAGTCGACCATGCCCACGAACACGACCGCTCTGCCCAGCGCCTCCAGCGTGAGCTACCCGCAGCGCCAGGCGCCGCAGGTCGCCACGGTCAATGGAACCCAGTACGCGGCCTTCCTGGTCAACGCTGCCGGGACGTCCACGTCGACCTACCTCTATGAGTTCAACATCGCCACCGGAGCGTCCACCAGCGCGCTGATCCCGAGCTCGGCCATCGGCACCAGCGGCCAGTACGTCACCAGCAACCTGTTCTACGACGTGGCCTCGGGCGCGATGTACTTCGGCACTTCCGACGGCCAGGTGTACTCGATGTCCTTCACCGGAGACGCGTCCACCGACGTGGGCAACGTCGCCCAGCTGGGCGCCACGGAGGACGGGCAGCCCGTGCAGTTCGTCGGCTACCAGCAATACAAGTACCAGCCCTATCTGTGGGCGGCCAGCGCCAACGTGATCACGGTGTTCGGCATCAACAACGTGGGCTGGAATCCCCTGTGGGCCAGCGGGCCGAACACCTCCTACACCTACGGCGGCTCGGGCTGGACCCAGGTGAGCAGCGGCACCACCCCTGCGCCCCTGCAGGCCAACGCCACGATTTCCGACCTCCCGCTGGTGGTCAACGGCGTGCTGGTGGTCCCGGTGTACGTGCCCCCGTCGGCGACAGCCCAGGCCTGCAACATCGCCGGGGAGGGGTATTACGACTTCTTCGCCCTGGCGTCGGGGATCTTCCCGAAAAACCAGGTGGAGCAGAACGGCACCTACCTGACGGGCAACCTCGCCCTGGGCGAGGGCAAGGCCTATTCACCGAGTATTTCGATCTCCGGCTCCGCGCTGCCCCTGTACGGCAGCACCCAGCAGACCCAGTCGCCGCAAAGCCCGCTGCTGTTCAGCCGATCCGGGCTCAACACCATCGTGCAGTGGCGGGTGCATTGAGCAGCCTGGCGCCGGCGGCGGGCTGCCGGCCCGGCGCGGCAGCACACCCGGCTCAGCCGTCCACCGGCCGCGCCGGCGTGTCCAGCAGCAACTCGTAGAAGGCCAGGTCCAGCCAGCGGCCGAACTTGAAGCCCACCTGGGGCAGCGTGCCCACGTGGCGAAAGCCCAGGCTGGTGTGCAGGGCGATGCTGCCGGCGTTGGCGGCGTCGATGCCGCCGATCATGGCGTGCAGGCCCTGTTCGCGCGCGGCCTCGATCAGGCGCTGCATCACCAGGCGGCCGAGCCCGCGGCCGCGGTGGTCCTTGTGCACGTATACCGAGTGCTCCACCGTGTACTTGTAGGCCGGCCAGGCGCGGAAGCTGCCGTAGCTGCCGAAGGCCAGCAGGGTACCGCGCCGGTCCTCCACTCCGATCACCGGGAAGGATCCGCGCTGCTTGGCCTCGAACCACCCGACCATGCTTCGCGGCTCGCGCGCCTTGTAGTCGTACAGCGCGGTCGAGGTCTCGATCGCGTCGTTGAAAATCTCCAGGATCGCTGCCGCGTGCCGCTCGAGGCTGCAACGCACGATCTCGATGTCATCCATTGTCTGGTTTCCCGGCTTCGAAGCCCCCGATCCTAGCGCCGCGGCGTTGCGCCCGGCGCGCAGGCCGTGCATGACGCCGGCGCGAAATCCCGCCCCGGCGCGCGGGCCGCGGAGCCCGCCACGCCCCGCTGCCCGGCGCGCCCGCGACAGTGGCGCGTGAATCCCGCGCGAGCCCGCGTACGGGGGCGCCGCGGCGCCTACCGGCATGCCAAGATCCCCGGCTCATGCGCTGGCGGCGCAGGCTTGCCGCCCAGCGGGCTCGCGGAGGGGGAGCTTGCCCATGCTTCGATCGCTGGTGCGCCTGTCGTGGCGCGTTCACGGTGAACAGCCGTTGCGGCGCTGGAAATTCATGGTGCGCAGTGTGTTGTACGGAGCAAGCCATCGCTCGTGGCTGGAGTACCTGCGGCGCCATGCCTGGCTGCATCGCATGGTGCTGCTGCGCCCCTAGCTCACCGAGAGGCTGCACCGGCCCTACCAGTGCGCGCGCTTCGACCGGTGGGCCCGCCTGGAGGCGCTGCGTGCGCACTACGATGTGTGCGCCGCCATCGGCTGGCAGGCCCTGTGCCTGCGCATGGCGCGCCAGGCGCTGGTGCTGGCCCGCCTGGACGCCGCCCGAAGCCCGGACCTGCGCCTGGAACTCGGCTACGACCCGCGCTTCGGCAAGGAGGGCGAATGGGTGCTCAATCTGTGCAGCGCCGAGAGGCGCTGCTACACCATGGTGCTGGGCTTTCGCAGCCATGCGGCGGGCCACTGCCTGCACATCGGCTGCCTGCAGGGGCCCGACGGCCCCGATAGCCGCGAGTATGTGCGCGAGCTTACCCGCGCCCTGCACGGCGAGCGCCCGCGCGAGCTTCTGCTCGAGGCCGCGCGCGAGCTGGCCGAATGCGCCGGCTGCAGCCATCTCGAACTGGTGGGTGACCGCCAGCACATCTATCGCCATCGGCGAAAGCGCCGGCGCCTGGCCTTCAGCTACGACCGGTTCGCCGCCGAAATCCACGCCACGCCCAGCGGGTCCCAGGGCTGGATTGTCCCGCTGCGCGTTGCCCCGCGCGGGCTGGAAGCCGTGGCCTCGCGCAAGCGCGCGGCCACGGCGCGCCGGCGCGACATGGTGCGGGCCATGCGCGCGCAGCTGCGCGCCGCCTGCGTCGCCGGGGCCGCAGCGGGCTGAGCCCCGCGAGCCCGAGGACTCAGGCCCCGCGCGCCACGTGCTGGCCGGCCTCCGGGGGCAGCGCGAAGCTGTCGCGCACGCCGAGCAGTGAGACCAGCGCCACCAGCACGAAGGCGATGCGAAAGGCCGAGGACGGCGCGGCGTGGGGCGCCAGCAGGGTGCCGGCATGCCAGGCCAGCGCGCCCAGCGCCACGCCCAGGCCCATGGCCAGCTGGAACACCGCGGAGAACAGGGTGTTGGCCGCCGCCATCGCCGGCTGCTCGATGTCGGCGAAGGCCAGGGTGTTGAAAGCCGTGAACTGCATCGAGCGCGTCATGCCGCCCACGAACAAGATGCCACACACCAGCGCCAGGGGCATGCCCCGCCCGAGCAGGGCGCAGGCCGCGATGGCGCAGGCGTTGAGCAGGCCGTTGACCACCAGCACCCGGCGAAAGCCGAAGCGCTGCAGGACCTGGGTGGTGCCCAATTTCATCAGCAGGTTCCCTCCGAACACCGCCATGAGCATGCTGCCTGCGCGTACCGCGCTGTAGCCGAAGCCCAGCTGGAACATCAGGGGCAGCAGGAAGGGCACCGCGCTCACGCCCATGCGGAACAGCGAGCCGCCGCGCAGGGGCACCGCGAAGGTCGGCACCCGCAGGGACGAGAGCTCGAGCATGGGATGCGGGCTGCGCGACAGGTGGCGCAGGGCCAGCGCGAGCAGCGCCAGGCCGCCGGCCGCGGCCAGGCCCATGGGGCCGGGCGCCGGCCGCGGGCCGGTCAGCATGTCGGCCGCGCTCAGCAGGCCGAGCAGCGCGCCGGCGCACAGCACAAAGCCGATCCAGTCGAAGGCCTTCGGGTCGGGCTCGCGCACATCGGGCACCAGCAGCAGCGCCGCGCCCAGCGCGAACAGGCCCAGCGGCAGGTTGAGCCAGAAAATCCAGCGCCAGCTCGCGTGCTGGGCCAGCAGGCCGCCCAGCGGCGGGCCGAGGACCGGGGCGATCAGCGCCGGCCAGGTGAGCGTGGCGATGGCCTGGATCAGGCGAGCTTTGGGCGTCACCCGCAGCACCACCAGGCGGCCCACCGGCACCATCAAGGCGCCCCCGATGCCCTGCAGGATGCGCATGGCCACGAACTCCCCCAGGCCGCTGGCGTGGCCGCACAGCCAGGAGGCGATGGTGAACAGGGCGATCGCCGTGGCGAACACCCGTCGCGCCCCGAAGCGGTCGGCGATCCAGCCGCTGGCCGGGATGAACATGCCCAGGGTCAGCATGTAGGCGCTGACCCCCGTGTTCAGCGCCACGGGGGGCACCGAGAAGCTGGCCGCCATGCTCGGGATCGCCGGCGTGATCACCGTGGCGTCCAGGTTCTCCATGAAAAAAGTGCCCGCCACCAGCAGCGCCACCGCACCGAGGCCGCGCTGGCGCGTGAGCAGGGACTCGGCAGGGTTCAAGAGCGCGCGGCTTGCGGCGCCACGCCGACCGGCAGCGCGGGGCGGGCGCGCACCAGCAGGATGGCCAGCGCCGCGCCCAGGCAGGCGACGCCGGCGATGAACAACGAGGGCGAGTAGGTGTGCAGCAGCGTGCGCATCAGCCCGGCGCCGTAGGCGGCGGTGGCCGCGCCCAGCTGGTGCGCGGCGAACACCCAGCCGAAGATCAGGCCGGCGCGCTCCGGGCCGAAGCGAGCTCCAGCGAGCTTGACCGTCGGCGGCACCGTGGCGATCCAGTCCAGGCCGTAGAACACGGCGAACAGGCCCAGGCCCGACAGGGTGAACTCCAGGTAAGGCAGCCACAGCAGCGACAGCCCGCGCAGCCCGTAGTAGCAGAACAGCAGCTTGCGGTTGTCGAAGCGGTCCGACAGGTAGCCCGACAGCGTGGTGCCCACGAGATCGCAGGCGCCCATCATGGACAGCACCGAAGCCGCCGGTACCGGCCCCAGGCCGTGGTCGCCGCACAGGGAGATGAAATGGGTCTGCACCAGGCCGTTGGTGCTCAGGCCGCAGACGAAGAAGGTGGCGGCGAGAATCCAGAAGGTGGGCACGCGCGCCGCCTCGGCCAGGGTACGAAAGGGCAGGCCCCAGTCGGCGCGGTGCGGGGCCACGGGCGGTGCCGCCGAGGGCGCCGCGCCGTAGGGCCGCAGGCCCACGGCCTCGGGGCTGGAGGCCACGAACAGCAGCGCCAGCACCGAGACCCCGGCTGCGGCGGCGGCCACCGGAAACAGCGCCATGCGCCAGCCATGGTGCTCGACCAGCCAGGCCGCCAGGGGCAGGAACAGAAGCTGGCCGGTGGCGCTGCTGGCCGCCAGCAGGCCCATGACCAGGCCCCGGCGCTGCACGAACCAGCGGTTGACCACGGTGGCGCCCAGCACCATGGCGGTCAGGCCCGAGCCCACGCCCAGCCCCAGGCCCCACAGCGCGAAGGCCTGCCCGATGCCATGCATGCGCGTGCCCAGCAGCAGGCAGGCGGCGATCAGCGCCGCGGCGAAGCCCACCACCCGGGCCACGCCGTAGCGCAGCAGCACCACGGCGGCGAAGGGGCCCAGCAGGCCGTACAGGGCGAAGCGGGTGGCGAACACGGCCGACAGCTGCGCCGTGCTCCAGCCGAACTCGCGCGACATGGGTTGCAGCAGCACGCCCGGCATGCCCAGCGCGGCCGAGGTCACCAGCATGGCCACGAAGGTGATCGCCGCCACGGCCCAGGCGTAATGGATGCCCCGGCGTTGCAGGCGGGCGGCGAGACGGGCGGCGAACATGGGTGGGAATTCCCTCGGTGCGAGTGCGGGACACGCGCGGCGGCGCGGCGGCGGAGCACGGACTGCCGTGCGCGAACAGCGAAATGCTAGTCGGGAGCGGCCGGCGCTGCAGGCGTCGCCGCGCCTTGCGTCGCATGCCCGGACAGGCTCAGGGTGCCGGCGAGCACGGCGGTGACCACCGCGCACAGCGCCAGCGGGGCGATGCCGCTGAGCGAGGAGCGGGTCCAGTCCCACAACTGGCCGCTGAAGATGGACACCGCCATGGCCCAGCCGTAGCTGATGGTGAACATGCCGGCCGAGGTGCGCGGCACGTCCGCCGGCGCGCACAGCAGCGAGGGCAGCGCGAAGGCCAGGATCAGGGTGATGGAGTTGGAAAAACCCAGCACCGCGCACCACAGCACCATGCCCTCGCCGCGGGAGACGATGATGCCCAGCACGCTGAGCAGCGACAGCGAGGCCGTGGCCACGTAGGCCCAGCGCCGGGTGGCCAGGCGCCCGGCCAGCGCCAGCATCAGGAAGGAGGCGGGAAGCTGCGCCACGTTCAGCGCGGTCAGGGCGCTTTCGATGAGCTCCGGGTGCCCGGCGGCGGTGGCGAAATCGGGCAGGAAGGCGTTGGCCACGAAATACATGGCGTTGACCCCGCCGAGCAGGAAACCCAGGCGCCAGATCAGGGGGTGCCTCCAGTCGGGGATCCACTGGCGCGCGTTCGCTGCCGGACGCCCCCGGGGCACGAGGTGGCGCCCGAGGATCAGCACCAGCGCGGCGGTGAGCAGCACCGGCAGCGCCCACACCGCCACCGCGCCGCGCCAATGCCCGCCCACCAGCGGCAGCACCAGCGGCTGGGTCAGCGAGGCGGAGAGAATCTCGCCCACCAGCAGGCCGTTGGTGTACACCGCGGTGGCGAAACCGATGCGCCGGGGAAAACGGTTGCGCACCAGCGGCGGCAGGGCCGGCTGGGTGACGGCCACGCCGGCGGCCATCAGCGCCGTGGTGACGTAGAGAAAGTCGACCTGGGGCACCATGCCGCGCGCCGCCGAGGCCACGGCGTTGAGCACCAGCCCGATGAGCAGCGTGGCGCCGATGCCCCAGCGCGCCACCAGGAAGGCGCCGGGAATGGCAGCCAGCGCGAACATCAGCGAAGGCAGCGAGGACAGCAGCCCCACCTGGCCCTCGTTCAGCCCCAGCGTGGCGTGCAGCAGGGGCATCAGCGGGGGCACCGCCAGGATGCTCAGGCGCAGGCAGGCTCCCACCAGCCACAGCAGGGCCAGGGCCGCGATGTCGTTGTCCTGCCCGGCGCTGCGGCGAGGGGTCTGGGTCAAGGCGAGCTCCGCTTGGGCGCGAAATGTTCGCGATCTTAGATGCGTTGCGCCTCGGGCGCAGGCGGTGCTGCGCTGGATCGGCGGCGCGGGGGTGTTCCCCGCAGACCTTGCCCGCACGCGGATGCCGTCAGCGGCGAGCGCGGCGCTTCGTGACGGCTTGGACCGGCGCTCCGCCCTCGGCTGGCTCGTCGGCCTGACTTTGAGCATCGACGTAGGCATCCAGCAGGCGGCGGATCATGCGTTGGTAGTGGGAATGGTGCCTGGCCGCCTCGAGCTTGAAGAAATCGATGCTTCTTCTGCTCAACGACAGGGTGATCTTGACGCCCTCTTCGCGCAAGGCGAGTTCGGCGGGAGATGGCAGAAAATCCGGAACGATCTGGATCCTACCCAGAGGTTCATCGGTGTATCGAATTCTGGTACTCATAGATTGCTCGTACCTTGCGCCAGTATCCGGCGCCGATGATGCGAATGACCGAGGTCCTGTGGGTGAAACGGACCGTGAGCACGCCACCGTCGACCTCGCCGAAGCAATAGAAGCGATCCTCGGTCTGGCTGTGCGAGACGTCCCTTGCAATCACGCGTCGCGGGTCAGTGAAAGCGTACTGCGCGCGGAGGAAGGAAACGGCGTGCTTGCGCTGGTTTTCCGCGTCCTTGTCGGGATCTAGTGTCTTGTCCCGCCACCAGCTGTCATTTGGTTCGTGTGCCGGAGAGGGCTCCGATACGGCCCAGCGAAATGCAGGGCTTCGCAACACCGGCGAGCGCCAGTCCAAGCAGGCGCAGCAAGGACACCGGCCCTGGGCAGCGGGCCTCAGTCCGGCAACACCGCGGTGACCTCGATCTCCACCTTGGCGCGGTCTTCCACCAGGTCGGCCACCTGGATCGCGCTCATGGCCGGATAGTGGCGCCCGATCTCGTCCCGGTAGGCCTGTCCGATCTCCTTCAGGCGCGCCTGGTACTCGCGCTTGTCCTTGAGGTACCAGGTCATGCGCACGATGTGCGTGGGTTCGCCGCCGGCGGCGCGCACCACCTCCACGCAATTGCGCAGGGCCTGGCGGGTCTGCTCGACCAGGTCGTCGGTCTCGAACACGCCCTGCGGGCTCCAGCCGATCTGCCCGCCCACGAACAGCTGGCGCCCTCGCGCCTCGATGCCGTTGGCGTAGCCCCTGGGCGGGGCCCAGCCCTCGGGCTGGATGGTCTTCAGGCTCATGCCTTCTCCTTGAAACCTTGGATGGCCTCGCGCAGGTCCTCGGGCCAGGCGATGGGGCGATGGGTGTCCAGCGAGGTCACGACGATGCGCTGCAAAAATCGCACGCGCAGGCTGGCTTCGGGGCCCACGACCTGGTGCTCGAGCTGCAGCGAGCTGCGGCCCAGGCGGAGCACGCGCAACTCGAAGCGCAGTTGCTCGCCCAGGCGCGAAGGCGCCACGAAACTCGCGTCGAGCTGCGCCGTGCGCATGCCGATGCGGCGCTGGCCGATGAGCGCGGACCACGGCAGGCCCAGGTGCTCCCACCAGTCCTCCACCACGCCGTTGAGCAGGTCGTAGTAGCGGGGAAAATACACGATCCCGGCCGCATCGCAGTGCCCGAAGCGCACCAGGCGCCGCGCGACGAAGGCAGGGGACGGGGACGGGGAACTCAGGTCCTGCGCATCGCTGCTCATGGCCCTTGCCGCTCAGCCGCCGAAGGCGGCGATGCCGGTGATGGCGCGTCCGAGGATCAGCGCGTGGATGTCATGCGTGCCCTCGTAGGTGTTGACCACTTCCAGGTTCACCAGGTGGCGGGCCACGCCGAACTCGTCCGAGATGCCGTTGCCGCCGAGCATGTCGCGCGCCGTGCGCGCGATGTCCAGCGCCTTGCCGCAGGAGTTGCGCTTGATGATGGAGGTCAGGTCCGTGCTGGCCGTGCCCTCGTCCTTCATGCGTCCCACGCGCAGGCAGGCCTGCAGGCCCAGGCCGATCTCGCACAGCATGTCGGCGAGCTTTTTCTGCACCAACTGGTTGGCGGCCAGCGGACGTCCGAACTGCTTGCGCTCCAGGGTGTAGCGCCTTGCGGTCTCGAAGCAGAACTCGGCCGCGCCCAGGGCGCCCCAGGCGATGCCGTAGCGGGCGCTGTTCAGGCAGGTGAAGGGGCCCTTGAGCCCGCGCACCTCGGGAAAGGCGTTTTCCTCGGGGCAGAACACCTCGTCCATGACGATCTCGCCGGTGATCGAGGTGCGCAGCCCGACCTTGCCGTGGATGGCCGGCGCCGACAGCCCCTTCCAGCCGCGCTCGAGCACGAAGCCGCGGATCTGCTGCTCGTCGTCCTTGGCCCACACCACGAACACGTCGGCGATGGGGCTGTTGGTGATCCACATCTTGGCCCCGCTGAGGCTGTAGCCCCCCGGCACCTTGCGCGCGCGCGTGACCATGCCGCCGGGGTCCGAGCCGTGGCCCGGCTCGGTCAGCCCGAAGCAGCCCACCCACTCGCCGCTGGCCAGGCGCGGCAGGTACTTGCGTTTCTGCTCCTCGGTGCCGAAGGCCTCGATGGGCACCATCACCAGCGAGCTCTGCACGCTCATCATCGAGCGGTAGCCCGAATCGATGCGCTCCACCTCGCGCGCCACCAGGCCGTAGCACACGTAGTTCATGCCGGCGCCGCCGTACTCCTCGGCCACCGTGGGGCCGAGCAGGCCGAGCTCGCCCATTTCGCGAAAGATCTCGCGGTCCGTGCGCTCGTGGCGAAAGGCCTCGAGCACGCGCGGGGCCAGGCGCTGTTCGCAGTAGTTGCGCGCGCTGTCGCGCACCATGCGTTCGGTTTCGGTGAGTTGCTGGTCCAGCAGGAACGGATCGTTCCACGCAAAGCTCTGTAGGCTCATGGGATTTCCCTGGGAAGAATCAGCGAGCGGCCTTCAGCAGCTCGCGCGCGATGATGAGTTTCTGCACTTCGGTGGCGCCTTCGTAGATGCGCAGGGCGCGGATGTCGCGGTACAGGCTTTCCACCACCTGGCCGCGCTGCACGCCGCGCCCGCCGTGCAACTGCAGCGCCGAGTCGATGACTCGCTGCGCGTTCTCGGTGGCCACCATCTTGGCCATGGCCGCCTCGCGCGTGGCGGGCAGGCGCTGCACATCGCGGCGCCAGGCGGCGCGCGCGGTCAGCAGCGCGGCTGCGTCGATGTCGGCGGCCATCTCGCCCAGGCGGGCCTGGGTGAGCTGCAGGTCGGCCAGGGTGTGGCCGAACATGCGCCGGGAGCTCGCGTGGGACAGCGCCTCGTCCAGCGCGCGCCGCGCGAAGCCCAGCGCCGCGGCCGCCACCGAGGCGCGGAAGATGTCCAGGGTGCGCATGGCCAGCTTGAAGCCCTCGCCGGGCCCGCCCAGCAGGTTGGCCGCCGGCACGCGCATGCCGTCGAAGCGCAGGCGCGCCAGCGGGTGGGGCGCCATGACCTCCAGGCGCTCGGCGACCTCGAAACCGGGCAGGTCCGGCGTGACCACGAAGGCCGAGATGCCCCGCGCGCCGGGGGCCTCGCCGGTGCGCGCGAACAGGCAGTACACATCGGCGATGCCCCCGTTGGAAATCCAGGTCTTCTCGCCGTGCACAACCCAGGCGTCGCCGTCGCGCGTGGCGCTGCATTGCATGGCCGCCACGTCGGAGCCCGCCTCCGGCTCCGTCAGCGCGAAGGCGGCGATCCATGCCCCGCTGGCCACGCGCGGCAGTACCTCGCGCTGCTGCGCCGGGCTGCCCGCCAGGGTGATGGCGCCACTGCCCAGGCCCTGCATGGCGAAGGCGAAGTCCGCCAGCGCGTCGTGGTAGGCCAGGCCCTCGCGGGCCACGCACAGGCTGCGCGAGTCCAGTTCCGGCAGCGCGCCGCCAAAGGCCGCCGGCACGCAGTAGCGCAACAGTCCGGCGCGTCCCAGCTCGCGCACCAGCGCGCGGCAGGCGCCGTCGACGTCGCCGTGGTCGACGGCCGCAGCCCGCGCGCTCCACGCCGCCACGGCTCGCGCCAGCTCCCGGTGCGCCGCTTCGTAGAAGGGCAGTTCCAGGTGGGCCTGGTCCATCGCGGGCTCAGTCACCCTGGAACTCCGGCTTGCGGCGCGCGGCGAAGGCCTCGAAGGCGCGCCGGAAGTCCCCCGTCAGCATGCACAGTGCCTGGGCCTGGGCCTCGGACTCGATCATCTCCTCGATGCCCATCGCCCACTCCTGGTTCACCATGGTCTTGGTCATGGTGTGCGCGAACCAGGGTCCGTCGGCCAGCTCCCGCGCCAGCTCGACGGCCTTGGGCAGCAGGTCCGCGGGCTCGTGCAGGGCGTTGAAAAACCCCCAGGCCAGGCCCTCGTCGGCACCCATCGAGCGCCCCGTCATCAGCAACTCGTTGGCGCGCCCCAGGCCGATCACCCGGGGCAGCAGGCCGCAGGCGCCCATGTCGGCGCCGGCCAGGCCCACGCGGGTGAACAGGAAGGCCGTCTTCGCCGCCGGCGTGGCCAGGCGCAGGTCACTGGCCAGCGCGATCATCGCGCCGGCGCCGGCGCACACGCCGTCGATGGCGGCCACCACCGGCTGCGGAGCCCGGCGCATGGCCTTGACCAGGTCGCCGGTCATGCGCGTGAAGGCCAGCAGCTCGGGCGCGCGCATGCGCGTGAGCGGCTCGATGATCTCGAACACATCGCCGCCGGAGCAGAAATGGCCGCCCGCGCCGGTGATCACCACGCTGCGCACGTCGCTGGCGTAGGGCAGCTCGCGAAACAGGTCGCGCAGCTCGGCGTAGGAGTCGAAGGTCAGCGGGTTCTTCTTCGCCGGTCGATCGAGCGTGACGGTGGCCACGCGCGCATCGCCGCTGCAGGACCAGCCGAAATGCCGGGCGCGGTAGTCGCGCTGCGGCCGCTTGTGCGCGGCCATGGGGTGTTCGCTCATGGGTTTCGTCCTCGACTGGGTTGCGGGTTCCATCGCCGGGTTCTACATGACCTCGCCGCCGGCCACCGCGATGGCCTGCCCGTGCACGGCCTCCGAGCCCGGCAGGCACATCCAGGCCACCGCGTTGGCCACCTCCCGGGGCGTGACCAGGCGCCCCTGCGGGTTGCCCGCGGCCAGCGCCTGCCGGGCCTGCGCCGGCTCGCGCCCGGTGCGCGTGACGATGTTGTGCACCGCCTCGTCGAGCAGCGGGGTATCGGTGTAGCCGGGGCATACCGCGTTGACCGTGATGCCCTTGGCCGCGACCTCCAGCGCCAGCGCGCGGGTGAACCCGACCACGCCGTGCTTGGCCGCGCAGTAGGCGCTGACGTAGGCGTAGCCGACCAGCCCTGCCGTGCTGGCCACGTTGACGATGCGCCCCCAGCGGGCGCGCAGCATGCCGTCGAGCACGGCGTGGGTGCAGTTGTAGGTGCCGGTCAGGTTCACCGCCAGCATGTCCTGCCACAGCCGGGGGTCGGTGCGCGCCAGCGGCGCGCTGCGCGCGATGCCGGCGTTGTTGACCAGGATGTCGATGCTCCCTCGCGCGGCGGCGGCCTCGCCCAGGCAGGCGGCGACGGCGGCATGGTCGCGCACGTCCACTCGCGCCGCGGCGTGGCCCTCGCCGTGCAGCGCCTGGCGGGCGCGCTCCAGGCGCCCGCCATCGGTGCCCAGCAGGGTGACGACCGCGCCGTGGCGGGCCAGTTCCAGGCAGATGGCGGCGCCGATGCCGCCGCTGGCTCTGGTGACCACCGCGTGGCGGCCCCGCAACGGGGCGTCCGGGGCGTGGGGAGAGTCGAGTCGGGCGGGGGAGGCCATGGCGCGGGCTCGGGGCTCAGGCATGAAGCGCCATCTGCGCGGCGCGCTCGAGGTTGCGCTCGAGCTGGATGCGGCCGCC
The DNA here is from genome assembly GCA_027451915.1 of Thiomonas sp. GTDB lineage: Bacteria > Pseudomonadota > Gammaproteobacteria > Burkholderiales > Burkholderiaceae_C > Thiomonas_A. Next base: position 15,181 of record DAIDHU010000327.1, read on the forward strand.
CACGTAGGGGCGCGGCCAGGCGACGCCGGCGTAATGCTGTTCGGCGGCGGCGTGCAGGGTCCACGCGGGATCCGACAGGTGCGGGCGGGCCAGGGCGCACAGGTCGGCACGCCCGGCGGCGATGATGGTGTTCACGTGGTCGCTCTCGAAAATATTGCCCACGGCGATGGTCGGCATGCCCAGCTCATTGCGGATCTTGTCGGAAAAAGGGGTCTGGAACATGCGCCCGTACACCGGTCGCTCGTCCTTGCTCACCTGCCCCGAGGATACGTGCACGATGTCGGCGCCGGCCTCGCGGAACAGCGCGGAGATGCGCACCGCGTCCTCGGGCGTCGTGCCGCCAGGTACCCAGTCGTGCGCCGAGATGCGCACCGACATCGGACGCCGCGCGGGCCAGACCTCGCGCATCGCGCGGAACACCTCCAGCGGGTAGCGGCATCGATGGTCCAGGCTGCCTCCGTAGTCGTCGTCGCGGTGGTTGGTCAGCGGCGAGATGAAGGAGGACATCAGGTAGCCGTGCGCGGCGTGGAATTCCACCATGTCGAAGCCGGCGGCCTCGGCGCGGCGCGTGGCGGCCACGAACTGGTCGCGCACGCGCTCCATGTCCGCGCGGGTCATCGCGCGCGGGACCTGGGAGACGCCCTCGATCAGCGGCAGGGGCGAGGGCGCGATCAGCGGCCAGTTGCCCTCGGGCAGCGGCTGGTCGACGCCATCCCAGGACAGCCGCGTCGATCCCTTGCGCCCGGCATGCCCGAGCTGCAGCCCGATGCGCGCGCCGGTGGACCCGTGCACGAAATCCACCAGGCGCCGCCAGCCGGCTTCCTGCTGCTCGTTCCAGATCCCGGTGCATCCGGGCGTGATGCGCGCATCCGGGGCCACGCAGGTCATCTCGGTCAGCACCAGGCCGGCGCCTCCGAGCGCGCGCGCGGCGTAATGCTGGAAATGGAAATCCCCCGGCATGCCCTCGACGGCGGAGTAGGTGCACATGGGCGAGACCACCACGCGGTTGGCCAGGTGCATGTCGCGCAGCCGGAAGGGCGTGAACATGGGCGGCACGGTGGGCGCGCCGGGGCCGTCGGGCAGGCCGGCGCGGCGCTGGAACCAGCGATCGAAGGCCTCCACGTGGCGCGGGTCGCGCAGCTTCTGGTTGGCGTGGCCCACGCGCTGGCTGCCGGTGAGCAGGGAGAAGGCGAACTGCTCCGGCTCCATGCGCGCGTAGGTCTCGATGTTCTCGAACCACTCCATGCGGTTGCGCGCCGCGCTCTGCAGCTTCAGGGCCTCGATCTCACGCTCGGCCTGGAAGCCGGCCAGGCGCTCGGGCACGGTGCCCTCGGAGCTGCCGAGCACCCGCGCCAGTGCGATGGCATCTTCCATGGCCAGCTTGGTGCCCGAGCCGATGGAGAAATGGGCGGTGTGCGCGGCATCGCCGATGAGCACGATGTTGTCCTTGAACCAGCGCTCGCACAGCACGCGGTTGAACTTCTGCCACACCGCCGAGCCGCGCAGGTGCCGGGCGTTGGACACCAGCTCGTGTCCGTCCAGGCGCTGGGCGAACAGTTGCTCGCAAAAGCGCAGCGATTGTTCCTTGTCCAGCTTGTCCAGGCCGGCCTTCAGCCAGGTCTCCTCCGGGGTCTCGACGATGAAGGTGGACCAGTCCTCGTTGAAGCGGTAGGCGTGCAGGTTGAACCAGCCCCACTCGGTCTGCTCGAAGGCGAAGGTGAAGGCGTCCAGGCGCTTGCGCGTGCCCAGCCAGATGTAGCGGCAGCGGCGCACGTCGATGCGCGGGTTGAAGTGCGCTTCGTGGCGGGCGCGGGTGCGCGAGGCCACGCCGTCGGCGCCGACCACCAGGTCGTAGTCGCGCGCGTAGGAGTCGGGATCGCTGAACTCGTGCTCCCACACCATGCGCACCCCCAGCTCGGCGGCGCGGCCCTGCAGGATCTGCAGCAGCTTGAGCCGGGCGATGCCGCAAAAGCCGTGGCCGCTGGAGCGGATCTGGCGGCCCTTGAAAAAAACGTCGATATCGTCCCAGTGGTGGAAATGGGCCTCGATCTGCTCCACCACCTGGGGGTCGGCTTCCCGAAACCCCTGCATGGTCTGGTCGGAGAACACCACGCCCCAACCGAAGGTGTTGTCGGCCGCGTTGCGGTCGTACACCGTGACCTCGTGGGCCGGGTCGGCCTTTTTCATCAGGATGGCGAAATACAGTCCGGCGGGGCCGCCGCCCAGGCATGCGATACGCATCGTCGTGTCTCCGTGGGCGGATCAGGCCCCGATCGGCCGGATCCGCGGCAAGGTCAAAGGCTGCCGAGTTGGTTCTTGAGCCGGCCCAGCAGATCTCCAAGCTCCGCGAGATTGCGCTCTCCCAGGGGAGCCAGCAGCGATACCACCCATTGCTCATGCTGCGCGGCCATGTCCGCGAACTGGCTGCGGCCCCGGGGGGTCAGGCACAGGCGATAGGCTCGGCGGTCCGTCGGGTCGTCGCGGCGTTCGACCAGCCCCTCGGCCACCAGGCGATCGGCCAGTCCGGTGACATTGCCGCCGGTGACCATCAGCAGCCTGGAGACCTCGCGCATGCGCAGGCCCTCCGGGTAGCGGTAGAGCTGCGCCATGAGGTCGAATCGGGCCAGCGAGGTGCCGAAGTTGTCGCGCATGCGCGCGCGCAGCTCTTCTTCCATCACGTTGTGGCAGGCGAGCAGGCGCAGCCACAGGCGCAGGGCGACATGATCGGCCTCCGGCGCCCCGGTCTGTGCAGGCTGGCTCGCGGGGGTGGGGACGGTTACGGACCTAGGCATGGGAGGGGACTCAGCTCAGTTCGGCCAGGCGGAAGCGTTGCAGCTTTCCTGTCTCCGTGCGTGGAAGATCGGGTACGAATCGCAGGGCCCTGGGGTACTTGTAGGGTGCCGCGTTGTGCTTGACGAATTCCTGCAATTGCGCGGCAAGGTGCTCGCTCGGCGCGTACTCCGGGCGCAGTACCACGAAGGCCTTCACGATCTGGCCGCGAGCCTGGTCGGGCACCCCGATGACCGCGCAGTCGGCCACCGCCTGATGCTCGAGCAGCACCGATTCGACCTCGGGCCCGGCGACGTTGTAGCCCGAGGTGATGATCATGTCGTCCACCCGCGCGTGGTAGTAGTAATAGCCGTCGGCGTCGGCATGGTAGGTGTCGCCCGTGATGTTCCAGCCGTCGCGCACGTAGCGGGTCTGGCGCTCGTCGGCGAGGTAGCGGCAACCGGTGGGGCCGCGGATCGCCAGATGCCCCGTCTCGCCCGGCGCGACGTCGCGCATATGCTCGTCCACGAGTCGGGCACGGTATCCCGGAAGCACCTTGCCAATCGCTCCTTCCCGGTAATCCTGCGGCCCTGAGGCGATGTAGATGTGCATCATCTCGGTGCCCCCGACCCCGTCGTACATACCGGCGTCACTCACCGTCTGCCATTGCTGGCGCGTGGCCAGGTTCAAGGGCTCCCCGGCGGACACGCACTTGCGCAGGCTGCGCAGCGCCTGCCGATCGCCCAGCGCGGCGAGCTGGCGATAGCCGGTCGGCGAGCTCACGCAGATGGTGGCGCCGCGGTGCTGGATGGCCTCCAGCAGCTTGCGCGGCGTGGGGTTTTCCAGGAGCACGGTGGCTGCCCTCGCATGCAGCGCGAAGCACAGGAGCCCTCCCAGTCCGAAGGTGAAGGCCAGCGGCGGAGTGCCGATGAAAATGTCCTCCGAACCCGGCTTCAGGCAATGGCGGGGGAATACCTCGCACATGGAGAGCACGTCTCGATGGGCGTGCACGCAGCCCTTGGGAACCCCCGTGGTTCCCGAGGTGAATGCGATCAGGGCCGGATCATCGCTGGCGCTGTCGTAGGCGGGCCAGTCGAGGCCCGGGCCCGGCAGCTGCCGCGCGAACTCCTCGTCGCTGTACAGGAGCACCTGGCGCAGGCTGGGACAGTCGGGTTGCGCGAGTTCCAGCTCCGAGCGCAGGGCTTGCGCGCACAGAGCGTGGGAAACCTGCGCGCGTTGCACGATCTGGCGCAATTCCTTGGCACGTAGCAGGGGCATGGTGCCCACCGCCACGGCGCCCACTTTCCACACGGCCAGCCAGCATGCGGCCAGCCATGGCGAATTCGCGCCCCGAAGCAGCACGCGGTTGCCGGGCCGCACGCCCAGGGACTCGCACATCAGTCGGGCCAGGCGATTCACGTGATCCTGCAATTGGCGGTAGGTCCACGCCTGGTGTTCGCCGTACACCGCGATGCGCTGCCCATGCCCTTCGTCGACGGCGCGATCCAGGAGTTGCGTGCAGGCATTCAGGCGCGCGCCGGGGCGCAGGCCCGGAGCGTCGAACAGAAACAGCGGCCACTGCTCGGCCGGCGGCAGGTTGCGTCGTACGAAGTCGTCGGTCATGCGCGCAGTCTCCGGATCGAGGACATGCTCGCAGTGAAACATGGACAAAAGCTTCAGTCAAGAATAATTGACAAATGAAGTAAGTTCCTCGGACATCACAGGTCGCGCATGGGCTCGGTCTGGCCATACTGCACCACCCAGCCGCCGCCACCGCACTTGTGCGGGTCCAGGCGATGCATTGCGAGTCCATCGCAGCGCGCTTCGCCCCGCGGGACCGACCGCATCGCGGACTCCGGGGCCAGCCTGCCGGGCCCACGATCCCTCAGGCTCTCAGGCCTGCGGCGCGCCGTCGGCCATGATCCGCTGCGCCATCCATTGCAGCAATTCCTCCGCCGCGTGCTCGGCGCGCCGGGCATCCGCCGCGCGGCGAAAGTCCTCGTACCAGCCCAGCACCCGCGAATCCGTGATGGCCTGCGCGCGCAGGAAGCGTCCCAGCGGACAATCGCCGGGCTGCTCCGCGCGGCGGGCGCGCTGCGGATCGCGCGTGCCCATCCACAGGCAGGCCAGGGCGCCGGGCCAGGTCTGCAAGGGCGCGTCGGCCTCGCCGGCGCGCGGGCCCTGCTCCCGGCTCCAGGCCAGGAAATTCTCCGCGGGCATCGGCCGCGACAGCGCGAAACCCTGGCCCAGGCGCGCGCCGAGCTGGCGGGCCACCTCCACGAAGCTGGCGTCCTGCAGGCCCTCGATCACCGTGTGCGGGGCGAATTCCTGGCCGATGCGCACCAGCGCGGCCAGCAGCCGGATGGTGCGCACCGGGTCCTTGGGCAGCTCGCGAATCAGGCCCTGGTCGATTTTCACGGTGTCCACCGGCAGCGAGGCCAGGCGCGTGATGCTGCTGTAGCCCGAGCCGAGGTCGTCGAGCACCAGGCGCACACCGAGCGAGCTGATGGCGTGGATGGCCTCGTCGCTGCGCGACACGTCGAGCCCGTCGGTTTCCAGCACTTCCAGGCTCAGATGCGAGGCGGCGACGCCGGCGCGGCGCAGCGCCTCCTCGATCCACGCGGCGCATTGTTCATGCAGCAGGGTCTGCGGCGGAAGGTTCACCGAAAGGTCCAGGTCCAGCCCGGCCTCGCGCCAGCCGTGCAGATAGTCGAGGGTCTGCGCCAGTCCCTGGCGGAACAGGGCGTGCAGTTCCTGCTCGCCGAAGGCGGCCAGGAACTGGCCGGGGTTGTACACGCTGCCGTCCGCGTCGCGCAGTCTGGCCAGGGCCTCCACCTTGGTGACCGCGCCGCTGCGAAGGTCGACGATGGGCTGCACCCACATGCGCAGGCCCTCGCCGTACAGGAGCTCGCGAAAGCGCCGTACCCGTTCGGGATCCACAGGCTGGTAGTTGCGCGCGGTCGCCGCGAACTGCGCGTCGATGCGTGCGCGCAGCAGCCCCAGCCAGGAGCGGGCCCAGCTCGAGGAGAACTGGTGGGGATAGGCGCCCAGCAACATCAGCACGCTGTCGGTATTGTCCCCATGGGCGATGGGCACCGTCGCCGCGCTGCGCCAGCCGAGCTCGCGCGCCAGCGCGTACCACGGGCGCAGCCGGGGATCGAGCAGGTACGCGTCGACCACCTGCACGTCGCGCATGAACCAGGCCATGGACAGGGGGCCGCGCTCCACGCCCTGCAGAGGGTTCAGGTTCGGATACAGGGACTGCTCGCGAAGCACCGAGACCAGGCGCTCGCTGCCCGCGCCGGCGACCGCCTCCTCGCGCAGCACGCCGTGCTCGTCAGGGCGGAACACCACGGCATTGCGAACTCCCGGCAGCTCGGCCAGGGCCCGCAGGGTCTCGGGCAGCACGTCCACCCAGCGCGTGCGCTCGCGCAGCGCAGGGTGCAATTGCGCGAAATAGCGCGAGGTGGTCTGGTCGATGGCCGCGAGCTGGATTTGCACGTCCAGGCGCAGGCGCGAGGTGGCCACGCGCAGCACCCGGTAGCGCTGGCGCGAGGAAATCAGCGCATTTTCCAGCTGGGTGCGCAGCAGGTCCTCGTACAGTGCGAAGGCCTCTTCCATGCGCGCGCCCGACACCCCGATGAGCGCGTGGACCTGCCCCAGCTGCGCCGCCTTGGCCTCCAGGGTGGTGCGGGTCGTTCCCGGGCCGAGCAGGAGCAGCAGATGCTCGCCCTGGCTGCGCTGGAGTCCCTGCAGTTCTTCCGGGGACAGGCAGCGCAGGATGGCCGCCAGCTCTTCGTCGCGCGCCAGGCTGTCGTAGAAGGCGGTGCCAAAGTCGGTGGCCGCCGTGCGCAGCAACTGCTCGTCCAGTGTGGCCAGCAGGGCGCGCGACTCGGCGCCGAAGGCGTCGGTCGGAGCCTCGCGGGAAAAGTCGGTGTCGCGCTCCACCTCCGAAGCGCCTACGCGCCACCAGCTGTTGCGATCATGCTTGTGGGTCTTGCAGGCGTACATGGCCGCGTCCGCCATGCGCAGCAGCCCGTCGGGCTCGTGCGCGTCCTGCGGGAACAGCGCCAGGCCCATGGTCATGCCCACCTGCGCGCTGCGGCCTGCGCCGAGGTCGAAGGGGGCCTCCACGGCGGTGTGCAGCCGATCCAGCGCGGTCGCCAGGTCCTGCAGTGCCCTCAGGGGCTCCAGGTCCTCGGAGACGATGACGAACTCGTCGCCGCCCAGGCGCGCCAGGAAGTCTCCGCCGCGCAGGCGCAGGCGCAGCGCCTGCGCCAGCTTTTGCAGCAGCACGTCGCCCACCGCGTGGCCGTAGCGGTCGTTGACCGGCTTGAAATTGTCCAGGTCGAGCATGCCCACGGCCAGCACGCTTGCACGGCGCTCGGCCCGCGCGATGGCGCCGGGCAGGAATTCGTCCAGGGCCAGCCGGTTCGGCAAGCCGGTGAGCGCGTCGGTGCGGGCACGCCGGCTTTCCGTGTCCTGCAGAAGTTGCAGGGTGTTCTTGCGGTCCAGCTCATCCAGCCCGTGGCCCAGCAGCGCAGCCACCTGTTCGCAGGCGCCGCGGGTCGTGGCGTCAAAAATGCCCGGCATGCGTGCTGCCAGGACCAGCACCCCCCACACCTGGCCGGAGCGGCGCACGGGCAGCGCGAGCAGGGCCGCCCAGGGTTGCGCGGGGTCGTTCGCGGCTTGCTCCTGCGCCACGCTGACCTGGGCGCGCCATGCGCGCGCCGCCACCGCCTGCGGGTCGTCGATCAGCGGGCGCTGGGCGTCGATCCCGGCAATGTCCCGCGCCTGCTCGCCGGCCTTGGCCAGCACCGCCAGGCAGCCCTGCTCGTCCGGACTCGACAGCCACGCCGCGCTGAATTCGGTGCCGTCCACCAGGCTCTGGCACAGGCGCGCGATCATCCCGGATTCGGTGGCGCCCTGAAGCAGGGAATCGCTGGCCGCCGCCAACGCCCGGTACACGCCCTGGGTCTGGCGCAACTCGCGGGCCTGCTGGTGGCGCTCGCTGACGTCGATCTGGGTCCACAAGATGCGCTGCGCGCCGTCGCCCAGGTCCAGGCGCACGCCGCTGAGGTCGGTGACCACCGTGCCGCCGTCGCCGTGACGCAGGTGCACGCCCTGGATCGAGCCGCGCCCGGAATGCAGGATGTCGCGCGCCAGTTGCGCGACCCGCTCGGCGTCGTCCCCATCGGCGTAGTAGTCGGCCGCGAGCCGGGTCTGCACCTGTGCCAGCCGGGTCGTGCCCAGCATCTGCAGCAGCCGGGCGTTGGCATGCTCGACCACCCGCTCCGGATAGCGCACCACGTTCACGCCCACCGTCATGTTGGACAGCAGTGCCGCGTTGATGCGCGATTGCTCTCGCTCCCGGCGCACCGCGTCCAGGCGGTCCAGGCCGATGGAGATGTCCGCCGCGATTTGCTCCGCGACCTTCTGCAGCAAGGGGTCGAAGCCGCCCGGAAAGCTCAGATAGAGGTTGAAGGTCGCCCAGGCGCTGCCGGCGCGCAGCAGCGGCAGGCTGGCGTTGCCGTACAGGCCGAAGGACTGCATGCGCTGGGTCCAGGGCGCCTGCGCCGGGTCGCCGCGCGCATCCTGCACGTAGACCGGCTGCCCGGTGCGCCAGGCGCGTGCCGCGGGGCCGCGCCCATGGGGGCTGTCGGTGTCCATGTCGATGCGTATGCCATCCAGGTAGCCCTGGGCGGGCCCGGCCTTGGCCAGCACGCGAAAACGGCCGGCCTCGTCCGGCCTTCCGATCCAGGCCAGGCCCACGCCCTGCAGCCCGGTCATGAGTTCACAGAATTTCTGCAGGAGCTCGACGTGGTCGTGCGCCTTCTCGATGACCTGGCTGATGGTGGACTGGATGCCCGCGAGTTCGGAAAAACGGCGCAACTGGCCGCGGAACTGATCCTGCTGCTCGCTCAGGTGCCGGGCCTGCTCGCGGGTCAGGGCATCGAGCTGGGCCGTCTGGCCCTGCAGGCGCAGCAGCGCGGCGCGATGCGCATGCTGCAGCGAGGAGGCGAACAGCACCGCGCCGCCCACCGCCAGCAGGAAGAACTCCAGGCCCACGATGGTCTGCACCGAGGAGGCCGCCTCGATGATGGGCGCGCCCAGCGCGGCCGATACGGTGAGCAGGGCGAAGGTGAAGGCCAGCAGCCCGGCGGTGACCAGCGCGCTCAGCGCGAACACCGAGCCGATCAGCGGGAACAGCAGCAGCCCGAGCAGGCCCGTGCGCTGGGCGTTCGCCAGCAGGGTGCCGCCCGCGGCCAGGGCCCAGATGGCCAGCACCAGCGCGAACAGGCCGACGATGCGCAGGGCGCGCCCGCCCGACAGCGGTCGCTGCGGCGCGAAGGGGCGCCGCAGGCCCAGTTGCAGCAGCGGCGTGAGCATGACCACGGCGCTGGCATCGGCGATGGCCCAGTCGACGATGGCGTCCATCGCCGGTGCCCGCAGGCTGCCCAGCCAGGCGATGGCTGCCACGCCGAGCAGGGCGGAGGCCAGGGATTGCAGCAAGCCCATGGACAAAAGAAAGGCCAGCACCGAGCGCGGGCTCTCCCACCAGGCGTCGGCCAGCCCGCCCAGGCGGCGCAGCATGGTCCGGCCCAGCAGCGGCGCCAGCGCGTTGCCCGCCGAGGCGAGCAGGGCCGGCGCCAGCCCCAGGCGCGAGCCCAGGGCATTGGCCAGCAGCGAGGCCAGGAAAATGCCCGGCATGGCCGGCGCACCCCAGCGCAGAGCCGCGAAGGCGGCCAGCGCGGCCGGGGGCCATAGCGGCGAGGCGCCGGGGAAGCGGGCCGCCGGAAAGGCCGCCAGCGCCAGGTAGGCCAGGGCGATGGCAGCGTTCAGTCGCAGGCGCGCGGCAGGCGCCGACGCGCCTGCGTCGGCAGGCCGTGCGGGGTCCATCGAAGGGGCTGCCATGATTCGTTACGTGCGCGGATACTCCGCTCATCGTAGCGGGGTCCTGGCAGCCAACCCTGCCAAAAAATGCCGGGTTTTGCCGAATGAATGCGGGGTCTGCAACCCACCGCCCGCGGCCGAATTCGGATCCGGCACCGAGCGCGCCGAGGTTTATTCGAAGGCCGGTTGCTGGGGCCGTACCACCGGAAGGCCGGCGGCGGCCCAGGCGTCGAAGCCTCCGGCAATGGAGCGAACACGGGTGTATCCCATGTCGTGCATCACGGCGGCCGCCAGCGCCGCGCGCCCGCTGGTCTTGCAGTACACGACAACGTCGAGGTCGCGCGCGCCCAGCTCCGGGGTGCTGCTGAGCTTGAATTCGAGCAGGCCGCGCGGCGCCAGCACGGCTCCGGGCAGGTGCCCGGTTGCGTATTCGTCGGCTTCGCGCACGTCGAGCACCACGTCGGCCTCGCGCACGGCCTGCGCCGCCTGTTCGAGGGAGATTTCGGTGATGCGCGCCTTGGCGGCGGTGACCAGATCGTGGGCGGTTTTCATGATGGAGCTCCGGAAAAGGGGCGATGTCGACGCGCGACGCGGCCGGCGTGCGCAATCACCCGCAGGCCGAAATATACAAGCAGGTGTATGCGGGGAGCCCGCCCCCGCGCCTTGCCTGCGCCCCGATACGGTCCGGTGAAATGCCGGTGATGAGCGGGACAGGACACTAGGCCGGCACACCTGCCTTTGAATCCGAGAGATATTGCCAGATCGCCTTGACCTTTTCCTTGGTGGTTTTCCGGCATTCACAATATATGCGAATCTCCATTTGCATGGAATATTCTCGTCCGGCGCAGACCAGCAGTTTCTGGCTGATTTCCCGGCGCACTGCATTCTCCGGCAGAAAAGCCAGCCCATGGCCTTCCAGAAGCATCGCCTTGAGCCCTTCGGCCATATCCGTCTCGCAGCGGGCTTCCAGCAGGGGCTGGGGGCTCATGCCCGCCAGGATGAAATCCACCATGCGTTTCAGGTAGGCGTTGGGCGCGTAGGCGAGGAAGGGAATGGGCTGTCCGGGCCTGCCCGGAAGCTCATAGGCCGCGCGTCCCTGCTCGTCGCAGCGGGCGTAGGGATAGATCGACTCGACGCCGATGGGCAGCATGTCGAAGCGCGAGGGGTCGAGCTGAACCGGCTGGCTGGCGTGGTGGTAGACCATGGCCAGGTCGCAGCCCCCGTCGACCAGGCTCATCGCCGCGTCGTGCACGTTCAGGGCGGTGACCTTGGTGCTCAGGCGGCCGACCCCGCGCTCCACGTGCTTCACCCAGCGCGGGAAAAAGCCCAGGGACAGGGTGTGGGGCATGGCGATGCTCACCGCCTCCGCGTCCACGTGTTCCTGCCCGCGCAGCAGGGTGCGCGTCTCCGAGAGATGCGCCAGCATCGACAGCGCCTCGGCGCGGAAGATGTCTCCCGCCGGGGTCAGGCGCGTGGGGTAGGTGGTGCGGTCCACCAAGGCCGAGCCCAGCCAGGCCTCCAGCGCCTGGATGCGCCGCGAGAAGGCCGGCTGCGTGACGTTACGCAGCTCGGCGGCGCGGGAGAAGGAGCGCGTCTCCGCCAGCGTGATGAAGTCCTCGAGCCATTTGGTGTCCATGGTGTGGGGTGCGGCGAGCCGCGCGCAGGCATGCGCGCCCATTCTAGAAGCTCCCCCGGCGCTAAATCCATGCAAAACTTGCATAACGTTATCAAAAATCGGCATTTGCCCGCCCTGTTTCGCTCGCCTAGGATCTGCGGCGGTCGAATGCCCGGCACCCGAGGGCGCCGGCTGCAAATGAATCGGACCTCGGTATCACGGAAAACCGGCGGGGTCCCGGAAGAATGAAGGATGCGTCATCGTGAATATGCGTGAAAACCTGAAACAGCATGATTCGGCCTCGGGAAAACCCCAGGCCCAGCCCCAGGCCCTTTCCTTTGCCTCCGGCCACGAAGGCCCCTGGCAGACCTATCTGGCCCAGGTGGACCGGGTGGTTCCGTACCTGGGCCCGCTGGCGCGCTGGGCGGAGACGCTGCGGCGCCCCAAGCGTGCGCTGATCGTGGACGTGCCCATCGAGATGGATGACGGCTCGGTGCGGCATTTCGAGGGATTCCGGGTGCAGCACAATCTGTCGCGCGGCCCGGGCAAGGGGGGTGTTCGCTACCACCCGGACGTGACCCTGGAAGAGGTGATGGCGCTGTCGGCGTGGATGACGGTGAAGAACGCGGCGGTGGGTCTGCCCTACGGGGGAGCCAAGGGCGGGATCCGGGTGGATCCGGGGCAGTTGTCGAGGAAGGAGCTGGAGCGCATGACGCGGCGCTACACCAGCGAGATCGGGATCATCATCGGACCGCAGCAGGACATACCGGCGCCGGACGTGAACACCAACCCGCAGATCATGGCGTGGATGATGGACACGTACTCGATGAACATCGGGGGCACGGCCACGGGGGTGGTGACGGGCAAGCCGATCCAGCTGGGGGGATCGCTGGGGCGTGTGAAGGCCACGGGCCGCGGGGTGTTCGTGACGGGGCGGGAGGCGGCGCGGCGCATCGGGCTCAAGCTGGAGGGGGCGCGGGTGGCGGTGCAGGGCTTCGGCAACGTGGGCGGGGTGGCGGCGGAGTTGTTCGCGGCGGCCGGCGCGAAGGTGGTGGCGGTGCAGGACCACACGGGCGGGATCTACAAGGCCGAGGGGCTGGACGTGGCCAAGCTGAGCGCGCATGTGCAGGCGCGCCACGGGGTGGAGGGCTATGCGGACGCCGAGGTGCTGCAGGGCGAGGAGTTCTGGGGCGTGGACTGCGAGATCCTGATTCCGGCGGCGCTGGAGGGGCAGTTGACGCAGGAGCGTGCGCGGGGCCTGAAGGCGAAGATGGTGCTGGAGGGGGCCAACGGGCCGACGCTGCCGGGGGCCGACGACGTGCTGGGCGAGCGGGGCATCCTGGTGGTGCCCGACGTGATCTGCAACGCCGGCGGGGTGACGGTGAGTTATTTCGAGTGGGTGCAGGATTTCTCCAGTTTTTTCTGGAGCGAGGACGAGATCAACGCGCGCCTGGACAAGATTCTGGGCGGGGCCTTCGTGGCCATCTGGGAGACGGCCGATCGGCTCAAGGTGCCGCTGCGCACGGCGGCCTTCGTCGTGGCCTGCGAGCGCGTGCTGGAGGCCCGCGCCGAACGCGGCCTGTACCCCTGAGC
>DAIDHU010000328.1 GCA_027451915.1 Thiomonas sp.
CGCGGCCGCCGCGGCCCCCGGAGCCTCGCGCTCGAGGGTCTCCAGGGTCATGCGCAGGCGCGCCAGCGGGGTGCGCAGCTCATGCGAGGTGTAGGCGAGCAGGGATTTGTGGCTGCGCACCAGGGCCTCGATGCGCTCGGCCGCCTGGTTGAAGGCCACGGCGAGCGCCGCCACTTCGTCGCCCCCCTCGACCGCCACGCGCGAGCCCAGGTCCAGGTTGCCCAGTGCCTGCACGCCGCGCTGCAGGCGCTGCAGGCGCCGTGTCAGGCGATGCATCAGGGGCAGCGTGACCGCGCCCACGACGAGGGCGCTGAGCAGCGTGGTGCTCAGTGGCGACAGCAGCAGGTGGCGCCACGGGGAGGGTTTGAGGCCGTACAGGTGGAAAAAGGCCTGCAGCAGCTGCTTGCGCAGCTCGGCCTGCTGGGGATCCGAGAAAAACACCATGTGCAGGACCAGCGCCGACACCAGGGACTGTGCCAGCAGCGCGCCCACCAGCGCCAGCGCGATGCGCGCGCCCAGGCGCGAGGGCGAGCCGCCGCCGAGCTCCGCGGGGGAGCGCGGGCGCGTTTCGGACGCGCTGGATTCGACGGGGGCCGCCTCGGCCTGGCTGGGCAGGGTCGGGGCGCTCAAGATACGACCCTCCTGGTCATCATTCCTGGCTGCGCGCGAATACGTAGCCGGCGCCGCGCAGCGTGAGAATGCGCCGGGGATGCCGCGGGTCGTCCTCGAGCACCGCGCGGATGCGGCTGACATGCACGTCGATCGAGCGGTCGTAGACCTCCTGCGCGCCGCTGCTCTTGACCGCGTCCAGCAGGAATTCGCGCGACAGCACCCGCCCCGGGTGCCTCGCCAGGGCCAGCAGCAGATCGAACTGGTAGCCGGTGAGCTGGCGCAGTTCGCCGTCGATGCGCGCATGGCGGGCCTGGGGGTCGATCTCCAGGCGCCCGAAGCGCAGGATCTGCGTGCTGCCCGGCTGCCCCTGGCGCCTGCGCACGATGGCGCGCAGGCGGGCGAGGAGCTCGCGCGGCTCGAAGGGCTTGGCCAGGTAGTCGTCCGCGCCGAGCTCGAGCCCGATCACACGGTCCAGCGGGTCCCCGCGCGCGCTCAGCACCAGCACCGGCAGGTCGTCGCCTCCACCGCGCAGGCGTCGGCACAGGTCCAGCCCGTCGCCATCGGGCAGCATCAGGTCGAGCACCACGGCGTCGAAGCCGGGGCCATGGCGCGCGGCCTCCAGTTCCTGCTGCGCCAGCGCCAGCGTGGGCGAGCGGCGCACCGTCCAGCCGGCCTCGGAAAGGTATAGCTCGACCATGCGGCCCAGGCGGGCGTCGTCCTCGATCAGCAGCACGCGCTGGCGCAGCCCGGGAGCGAGCGGCGAGGCGGTGGCGGTGGTGGCGGGTTCGGACATGGGGTGGGGCCGGACGGGGGCGGGCGCTTCGACTCGCCTCGCATGATGCGAGATCCGCGTTGCCGGCGTATTCGCGGGTGTGTCGAAGTATTGCGCAAGTCGGGCCCCGGCGCTCGGCCTGCGCGGCCGCCGCGAAGGCCTACTCGCCTTCGCCGAACTTGTCGCGCACCAGGGCCTCGATCGCGGCCAGGGCCTGCTGGGCATCGGCTCCTTCGGCCTCCAGCACCAGGCGCGAGCCCTGGCCGGCCGCCAGCATCATGACGCCCATGATGCTCTTGGCATTGACCCGGCGCGTGCCCTTGCCGAGCCAGATCTCGCTGTCGAATTCGGAGGCCAGCTTGGTCAGCTTGGCCGAGGCCCGGGCGTGCAGCCCGAGCTTGTTGTCGATCAGGATGTCGAGTCGGGGCATGGGTAGGTCGCGGCGGCCGCGGCACAGGGTTCGCAGGGCGCCGCCCGCGCGCGGGGCGCGTCGTCCGCCTCGATTTCGGCGATCGCCCGCTGGCCGCCCTCGACGGCGCGCTCGATCAGGCGGTCCAGGCCCTCGGCGCGGTAGCACAGGCAACGCAGCAGCATGGGAAGGTTGACCCCGCCCACCAGGCGCAGTCGCGCGGCTCCGGCGGCATCGAACACGAGGCGCCGCGCGGTGTTGCAGGGCGTGGCGCCCGCGGTGTCGGCCAGCACCAGCACCTCGCCGCCGCCTGCCGACAGGCGCGCGATGGCCTGCTCGGCCTGCCCCAGCAGGGCCTGGGTGTCGGCATCGGGCTGCACGTCCAGCGCTTCCAGGCCCGGGGGAGTCGAGCCGTAGACATGCTCCGCGCAGGCGCGCAGGGCGCTGGCCAGCGGAGCGTGGGCGATGATCAGGATCCCAGGCACGGGGAAGGGGTTGGAACCAGTCGGAAGATCGATGGTAGCTGCATTGCAGCAAAACCGCCTCGGGAAGTCCCTGACCGGGCTTGGCGCCACCCTTTCACGGGGCGGCTCCCAGCTGCACCGAGCTGGCGAAGGTATGCGCCGCGTCCTTGCGGTAGTCGGAGTCCCTGGCCAGCACGGTGGCCTGGAACACCTGCGTGCCCTGCGCGAACAGCACCACGTGTTCGCGCAAGGCGCCGCCGCCGGGCGCCTGGCCGGCCAGGTCGAGCTCGACGGCGTCGGGCTGGGGCGTCGACGCATGCCGGATCTGCGCGGCCTGCTGGCTGAGCACGCGGCCGCGAATGTTCGAGACCGCGTCGCGACGCAACTCGGCCAGGGCCGGGGCGACCAGCGCGGGCTGCCCCAGGTCGGCATGGGCCAGCGCGAAGGTCATGTGCGCCGCCTCGCAGCCGGTCATGCTCATGTCCAGGCGCTTGCCGGCCAGCATCACGGGCTGGGTGACGCTCTGGGGCTTGCAGGGATATTGCAGCAGGATGTCCACCCCTTGCGGGCCGGCCTGGCGCCAGTCGAGCGCCGGCGAGCAGGCCGCCAGCGCCGTCGCCAGTACCGCGCCCAGCAGCGTGCCGGCGGCGGCGCGTGCCGCGCCGGGCCGGCGCAGGCGCGCGAGCGCGCGCGCGAACACGCGCGGGGTTGATCGACCGCAAGGCCTTTGCGCGGATTCGAGATTTAGCATGACCGCATTATCCCTGCGCCACGGATCCCGGCGTTCCCGGCCATCCGCCACGACCATGTCCGCCCTCAAGCCCTTTGTCGCGCGACCGCGCGTCGCCTCGTCGCGCCGCGACTTCGCGAGCTGGCTGCTGGCCGGGGCGCTGACCGCGGGCGCACTGGCCCTGGCGCCCGCCGCGCGCGCCGAAACTCCACTGCCGGCGGCGCGCGAGTTGCGTGCCGACGCCCAGGCCGCGGCGGCGGGTGGCCAGCCGCTGGTGCTGATGTTCAGCCTGCCCGGGTGCAGCTACTGCGAGCAGCTGCGGCGCAGCACCTACCGCTGGCTGGTGCGCGACGGCGTTCCCGTGCGGCAGCTCGAGATGGTCGGCGACTACAGGCTGCTCGGCTTCGACGGCAAGCCGACCGACGGCGCGGCGCTGGCCGCGCATTACGGCGTGCACCTGGCGCCCACCGTGCTGTTCCTCGACCCGGACGGGCGCGAGATCGGCGAGCGCCTGGTGGGGGCCGGCGTGCCGGACTTCTACGGCGCCTTTGTCGATCGATCCCTGGGCCAGGCCCGCGAGCGCCTCAAGGCGGGGGCCGGCCGCTGAGCTGCCGCGGCGCGCTCGAGGGTTGCGCTGCAGACGCGGGATTTCCCTTATATACTCATACTGGTAGGTGTATCCGAAGGGTGGAACGGGATTCCCCGTTTGCAGCCTTCCGGGGCACGTCGCAGGCACACGGGGGCAGGAGATGAGGGTTCGCGGGGTGGGATACATGGCGGTCGCCGCGCTGGCGCTGGCGGGCGTCCAGCCGGCATGGAGCCAGGCGCGCACGGTGGATTTCGCGCAGGCCGTGGAGCTGGCGCTGCACCAGAACCCCGACCTGCTCGCGGTGCAGGCCCAGGTGGAGCAGGCCCGGGCGGGGGTCGCGCAGGCCCGCGGCGCCCGTCTGCCGCGCCTGAGCGCCGGTCTCGGCGCCACGCGCACCAATGACGCGCTCAATGCCTTCGGCCTCAAGCTGGCCCAGCGAGGCGCGACCTTCAACGATTTCGGTGCCGGGCAGTTCAACCCGACCCTGCCCGGGGTGCTCGACGTGGCGCCGACCAACCTGAACCACCCGGCCCCCGTGAACGACTTCAGCTCGCGCCTGGAGGCGCAGCTGCCGCTGTACACGGGGGGCAAGCTTCGGGGCTACCTGCGCCAGGCGCACGCCATGCTGCTGGCGGCGCAGGCCGGCGACCGCGCCGCGCGGCAGGAAATCATCGATCACGTGTTGCAGGCCTACGACGGGGTGTGGACCGCGCGTGCCTACGAGCAGGTCGCGGCCAAGGCCCTGCAGGCCGCGCACAGCCAGGTGGACATGGTCGACAAGCTGTATCGCCAGGGGGTGGTGCTCAAGAGCGACCTGCTGGCGGCCCAGGTGAACCTGGAGAACGCGCGCACCCAGCAACAGCAGGCGCTGGACCTGCAAGCGCAGGCCATGGACGGTCTGCATGTGGTCCTGGGACTGCCGCTGGACCAGCCCCTGGAGCTCGGCCCCGCCGTGCGGGTGTCCCTGCCGGAGGGCACGCCTGCCTCGTGGGTCGCCTCGGCGCAGGCGGACAACCCGCGCCTGGTCGCCCTGGACCAGCAGGTGGCGGCGGCCGCCGGCCAGGTCGAGGTCGCGCGCTCCGACCTGTACCCCCAGGTCGGAGCCATGGCGCGCTACGAGACCCACGACCCGAATCCGGGGTTTTCCGCGCACAGCTACACCGTGGGCGTGCAGTTGAGCTGGAACCTGTTCGATGGCGGCGTGACGCGCCAGGCCGTCGACCAGGCCGCGGCGGCGCGCGAGGCCCTGCGCTTCAAGCTGCAGTCGGCGCGCGAACAGCTGGGCATGAAGATCCAGGACGCGGCGCGCAAGGCCAGCCTGGCCTCCAGCCAGATCGCGGGCCGCGAGCTGGCGGTACGCCAGGCCGAGGAGGCCGAGCGCATCGTCGAGCAACGCTACGCCAACGGCGTGGGCACCTTGCTCGAGCTGCAGGGAGCGCAGGCCATGCTCGACAAGGCGCGCGCCGACCTCGTGCTGGCGCGCAGCCAGGAGACCACGCAACGCGCCGCCCTGCGCCTGGCCCTGGGCCGGCTCGACGCCGGTTCCGTGCAGGCCCGCTGACCCCTTCCGAACCCGTTCATCCGTCGAGACTGTCATGACTCACCATTCCTTGTCGGCCACCCTGCGCCCGCTGGCGATCGCGCTGGCCGTGATGCTGGTCGCGGGCTGCTCCCGCCACGATGCCGCCCCGGCCGCGGCGGCGGCGCGCGTGGTCGACGCGCGTACCGTGACCCTGGCGGCGCAGGAGGCCACGGCGCGCACCATGCTCAGCGGCGTGGTCGCATCCAGCCAGCAGGTGCAGGTCGCCTCTCGCCTGATGGGCTACATCCGGGCCTTCGACGTGCACGAGGGGCAGCGCGTGAAGGCCGGTCAGCAGTTGCTGCAGATCGACCCCACCGACATCGAGGGGCAGGTCGCGCAGGCGCGCGCGGGGCTCGCGCAGGCGCAGGCCAACCTGGCGGACGCGCAGTCCGACTATCAGCGTTTCGGCAATCTCTATCGCGCCGACGCGGTGACCCGCCAGCAGTGGGACGGCATCCAGCTTCGCTACAAGGTCGCACAGCAGCAGGTCGCGGCGGCACGCGCCGGCTACGACACCGCGGCCTCGCAGATGCGCTACGCCCGCGTCAGCTCGCCCATCGACGGCGTGGTGGTGCAGAAGATGGCCAACGCGGGAGATCTGGCCACGCCGGGCCGTCCCCTGCTGGTGGTCGAGGGCGAGGGTCATCTGCAGGTGCGCGTGCAGGTGCCCTCCGAGGTGTTCGCGCGCCTGCGCATCGGCGAGCAGGTCCCGGTGCTCGCCGGCGGCCGGCAACTCCTGGGGACGGTGGCCGAGGCGGTCCCGGTGGCCGATCCCCTGAGTCACACCCATGGGGTGAAAATCGACCTGCCGGCCGACGCCGGCCTGCCCAGCGGCACCTTCGTGCGCGTGGGCTTTGCGCTGGGCAGCGGTCCGCAGCTGCGGGTGCCGGTGGCGGCGCTGGTCGAGCGCGCCGGCATGCAGGGAGTGTTCGTGGTCGACCCCGGAGGCATCGCCCACTTCCGCCTGGTGCGCACCGGCGAGGTCGCGGGCGACCAGGTCGACGTGCAGGCCGGGTTGCAGCCCGGTGACACCGTGGTCACCAGCGATCTCGACCAGATGGTCAACGGCGTGAAGGTCGGCGGAGGCCATCGTGGCTGAACATCTCGGCATGAACAGCGCCGGCCGGCTGGCGCGTGCCTTCGTCAGCTCCAAGATCACCGCGCTGGTGATGGTGGCGCTGACCCTCGCCGGCGTGCTGGCCCTGCTGGTCACGCCCCGTGAGTACAACCCGCAGATCGTCGTCCCGGCCGCCAACATCATCGTGGCCAAGCCCGGTGCGGGGCCGCGCGAAATCCACGACCTGGTGGTCAAGCCCCTGGAGGCGATCATGGCCTCGATGTCGGGCGTGGATCACACCTACGGCTACGCGACCAACGACTTCGGCGTGGTCACGGTGCAGTTCAAGGTCGGCCAGGACCAGCAAAAGAGCCTGGTCAAGATGTACAACCAGCTGATGCAGAACCTGGACCGCATCCCCCCCGGGGCGATGCAGCCCGTGGTCAAGCCCATCGACGTCGACGACGTGCCCATCCTGACCCTGACCCTGAGCTCGAGCAGCCTGGGCCAGAGCCGCCTGCGCGAGGTGGGCACCAAACTCCTCGCGCACCTGCGCGCCACCCCCGGAGTGTCCTTCAGCCAGGTCGCGGGTGGGGCGCCACGCGCGGTCAACGTCTGGATCTCGCCGGCCAGGCTGGCGGCCGCCGGCATCTCGCTGCAGCAGGTCGACCAGGTGCTGCGCGGCAGCAACGCGGCGGCCCCGCTGGGCAACGTGGTCGATGCCAACCGGGTGGTCCCTGTGCGCATCGACAGTTTCCTCGGCGGTGCCCGCGATGTCGGGGACATCCTGATCGGCGCGCCCGACGGCAAGCCGGTCTACCTGAAGGATGTCGCCAAGGTCGAGGACGGACCCGAGGAGACCGACTCGCTGTCGCATTTCGCCTGGGGCCCCGCGGCCCAGGGGCGCCCGCAGGGGCAGGAGATGAACGCGGTGACCCTGGTCATCGCCAAAAAGGCCGGCACCAACGCGGTGGTGGTGGTGGACTCGGTGCTGCGCAAGCTGCACACCCTCGAATCATGGGCCCTCCCGCAGGGGGTGCATGTCACCATCACCCGCAATGACGGCGCCAAGGCCGACGAGGCGGTCAACACCCTGGTGGAACACCTCGGCGTGGCCATCATCAGCGTGTCCCTGCTGCTGTGGCTGTTCCTGGGCTGGCGCGAGGCGGCCATCGTCACGCTGACCGTGCCCCTGACCCTGTTCGCGGTGCTGACGGTGGACCTGATCGTCGGCGAGACCATCAACCGCATCACCCTGTTCGCCTTGATCCTGTCCCTGGGGCTGCTGGTCGACGGGGCGATCGTGGTCATCGAGAACATCCACCGCCACCTGCACCACGGGCCGGTCGGCGACTTCGTGCGCACCGTCGTGCATGCCACCAACGAGATCGGCAACCCGACCAACATGGCCACGCTGGCGGTGATCCTGGCCTTTGTCCCGATGGCCTTCGTCACCGGCATGATGGGGCCGTTCATGCGCCCGATCCCGGTCAACGTGCCGGTGGCGATGATCGCCTCCCTGCTGCTGGCCTACACGGTGGTGCCCTGGGCGGCGCGCGCCTGGTTGTCGAAAAAGGCGGCGCGCGTGCAGTTGCTGCGCGAGCAGCCCCTGGAGGAGGAGCCGGGCGAGCGCGGGGCGCACCAGCCCGACCGACTGCACCGCTCCTACCTGCGCCTGTTCGAGCCGCTGCTGCGCAGCCGCATGCGGCGAAACCTCATGCTTGCGGCCGTGCTCGTGCTGTTGCTGGCCGCCATGCTGATGCCGGCATGGCAGTTCATCCGGCCCTCGGGCATGAACGGGCCGCTGTCGCCGCTGGGGGTGGAGCTCAAGATGCTGCCCAACGACAACACCAACAGTTTCCTGGTGGAAATCGACACGCCCGCCGGCTCGTCGCTGGAGCGCACCGACGAGGTCGCGCGCGCGGTGGGAGACGTGCTGGCGCGCAGCCCCGACGTGGTCGACTACCAGACCTTCGTGGGCATGGCGGCGCCCATCGACTTCGCGGCACTGGTGCGCGGGGACGATCTCAAGCGCGGGGACAATTTCGCCCAGATCCGGGTCAACCTGCTGCCCAAGGACCGCCGCGCGATGGCCTCCCACGCCATCGTGCAGCAGCTGCACGAGCAATTGGCGCCCCTGCGCGAGCGCTTCGCCTCCACCTTCATCAAGCTGTACGAGACCCCGCCGGGGCCACCCGTGCGCTCGCAGGTCATGGCCGAGCTGTACGGCCCCTCCTACGCCAGGCTGCGCACTTTGGCCGGGAATGTCCTGGGGGATTTCGACCACACCTACGGCATGATGAACCAGGATGACTCGGTGACCGCCACCACGGCCGAATACCGCATCGTCATCGACCGCAGCAAGGCCGCGCAGTCGGGCATCGTGCCCGGCCAGGTGATCGGTCTGCTGCACGACTACATGTCGGGGCTGGAAGTCGGGGCCGTGCATCTGGCCGGGGCCGACGAGCCGGTGAGCATCGTGGTGCGGGTCTCGCGTGCCCAGCGCCAGTCGGCCGGCCAGTTGCTGGACATGCCCATTCGCGGAGCCGGCGGACGCATCGTTCCCCTGGGCGCGATCGCTCGGGTCGAGCGCACCGACCTGGCCAAAC
>DAIDHU010000329.1 GCA_027451915.1 Thiomonas sp.
GACGATGGCGCTTCGAGTGCGGCGTGGAAGTGCGCGCGGACGCCGGCGCGCATGCGCCGGCCGCGCTGCTGGAGGCGTTCGACGCCGTGTTGCTGGCTGCCGGCGCCGAGCAGCCGCGCGACCTGCCGGTGCCGGGGCGCGAGCTCGACGGGGTGCATTACGCGATGGAATTCCTGCCCCAGCAGAACCGCGTGAACGCCGGCGACAAGATCAAGGGCCAGATCCTGGCCACCGGCAAGCATGTGGTGGTGATCGGCGGCGGCGACACCGGCAGCGACTGCGTGGGCACCAGCAACCGCCACGGCGCGGCCAGCGTGACCCAGTTCGAGCTGCTGCCGCAGCCGCCCGAGCAGGAGAACAAGCCCCTGGTGTGGCCGTACTGGCCTATCAAGCTGCGCACCTCGAGCAGCCACGAATAGGGCTGCTCGCGCGACTGGTCGGTGGCCACCAAGGCCTTCGTGCCGGGCACCGGCAAGGACAAGGGCAAGGTCAGGCAGGTGCAGGCCTGCCGCGTGGAGTGGAAGGACGGGCGCATGCAGGAAGTGCCGGGCAGCGAGTTCATGCTGCAGGCCGACCTGGTGCTGCTGGCCATGGGCTTCGTGCACCCCGTGGGCTCGGTGCTCGACGCCTTCGGCGTGCAACGCGATGCGCGCGGCAACGCCAGCGCCGGCACCGAGGACGCGGGCGGCTACGCGACCAACGTGCCCAAGGTGTTCGCCGCCGGCGACATGCGCCGCGGCCAGAGCCTGGTGGTGTGGGCGATCCGGGAAGGCCGCCAGGCCGCCCGTGAAGTCGACCGCTTTCTCATGGGCTCGACGGATCT
Source organism: Thiomonas sp. (assembly GCA_027451915.1). GTDB lineage: Bacteria > Pseudomonadota > Gammaproteobacteria > Burkholderiales > Burkholderiaceae_C > Thiomonas_A. The sequence continues at coordinate 824 of DAIDHU010000329.1, forward strand.
GCCGCGCTGAGCTCAGCCCGGCCCGAACGGCGCGGCGCCCTGGCGCGGAAGCGGCAGGGGCTCGGCCGGCAGGAAGGGGCATTGGCCGGCGTCGAAATGGGTCATGGTGGCGCCGCTGCACAGCAGCCAGTCCACCGTGGGGCTGGGGCGCATCCAGCCAGGCGCGTCGGGCCGGAAGGCCTGGAAGCGACCGTGCAGCTTGGGGTAGGGCCAGCGGGAGAACCGGGGTGCGTAGATGCATTCGATGGTGCCACGCTGCTCCCTGCCTGGCACGGGAAGCCACTTGAGCTCCATGAGTTGCGCACCGGCGGATTCCTTCAGGTCCTCGCCGAACCACAGGTTGCGGTCGTAGCTGTCGGCCAGGGTCTGGGCGCAGAACATGGCCAGGGCGCCCGGTTGCGACGCCGAGGGCGGGCTGCCCTGCGCATGGCCCGGGTGGAGCATGGCGAACAGGCCCGCCAGCAGCGGGAAGGAAACGGCTGCGAGCCAGCCTGGGCGTTGCGGTTTCATGGCGGATTCCCCTCGGGTTGCCGCGGCGCGAGTCGCGTCGCATGCAGGCTCTGACGCCCCGCACGGGGTCGAAGTTCCCCTTTCCGCAGGCGGCGAGGGGCCAAGACCGCAGGCGGCAGCGTCGGCGGGCTCTTTCCTATACTCTTGCGATGGACTCCCTGGCCGATCTTCGCAAGGACTACGCCCGCGCCGAACTGGACGAGGCGCATGCCGACCCCGATCCGTTGAAGCAGTTCGAGCGCTGGCTCGCCGAGGCCGTGCAGGCCCGCCTGCCCGAGCCCAACGCCATGACCCTGGCCACCGTCGGCGAGGCCGGCCGGCCGTCCACGCGGGTGGTGCTGATCAAGGGCGTGGATTCCCGGGGCATCGTCTGGTACACCAACTATCTCAGTCGCAAGGGGCGCGAGCTGCAGGCGCATGCCTTCGCGGCCCTGCAGTTCCACTGGGTGGAGCTCGAGCGGGTGGTGCGCATCGAGGGCCGCGTGGAAAAGGTGTCCGACGAGGAGTCCGACGCCTACTTCGCCAGCCGCCCGCTGGCCTCGCGCATCGGGGCCTGGGCCTCGGAGCAGAGCCAGCCCATCGCCGACCGAACCGTGCTGGTGCGGCGCGCGGCATCCTACGGGCTCCAATTCGGGCTGAAGCCGCCCAGGCCGCCGCATTGGGGGGGCTTTCGCCTGCTGCCCGACGCCTGGGAATTCTGGCAGGGCCGTCCCTCGCGCCTGCACGACCGCCTGGCCTACCGCCTGGGCGACGACGGCACCTGGACCCGCCAGCGCCTGGCGCCCTGAGGGGAAGGCGAGCGGCGCGTCGCACGGGGCGGGCCTGCGCGGCGCGGCCAGTGGTTTCACAATCGGGCAGCGAAACACTCCCTGGGGTGCATCCGATGAGTCTTCAAGCTTCGAATCCGAACCGGTCGCGGCGGCGTCTGCTGGGCGTGGCGGTGGCCGCAGGGCTGCTGGCTGGCGGCCTGCCCGCGGCAAGCTCGGCCGCCTCGGCGCAGGCGGCGGCCCTGCTCGCGGCCATGGACCAGGCCACGAGCATCCGCCAGGGCAACGGCCGGCACCGGCTGTATGTGTTCTTCGACCCCAATTGCCCCTATTGCCACCAGCTGTATCTCAAGCTGACCCCGCGCCTGGCCAGGGACGAGCTGCAGGTGCACTGGGTCGCCCTGGGCATGCTGAGCGCCAGCAGCCTGCCCAAGGCGGCCGCCATCCTGCAGGCGCCGGATCGGCTCAAGGCCTTCGAGATCAACGAGCACGACTACGACTTCGCGGCCAACGGCCAGCCCGGAGGGGGCATCCTGCCGGCCGCGACCATCGAGCCGCAAACCCGCCGGCTGCTGCAGCGCAACCTGGACATCTATCGGAGCCAGAAGTTGTTCGGCGTGCCGGTCATGGTGTGGAAACAGCGCGGCGGCCAGGCGCAGATGATGGTCGGGGTCCCCTCCGACCAACAGTTGCACGCCATTCTCGCGGGCCTGGCCTGAGCGCGGCGCCTTCCAGCCAATGCGCAACCGGCCCCGGTGGATGGGGCATTCCGGTCCGCGCGGCCCTTGCGGGTCGCCCGGTCAGGCCCGGCGCATCAGCTGGGAGGCGAACTCGCGCTGCACCTTGGCCATCTTGGGCGCGATCACGACCTGGCAATAGCCCTGCTCGGGGTGTTGCTCGAAGTAGCGCTGGTGATAGGCCTCGGCCGGCCAGAACACCCGCAGCGCCTCGATCTCGGTGACGATGGGCTGCGAGCCGTAGCGCCCGCTCTCGCGCAGGCGCTGCACGTACTCACGCACCGCAGCCTCGTGCGAGGCCTGCTCGAAGTAGATGCCGGATCGGTACTGCGGGCCCACGTCGGCGCCCTGGCGGTTCGGCGTGGTCGGGTCGTGGATGGTGAAGAACAGGTCGAGCAGGCGCTGCAGGCTCAGGCGCTGGGGATCGAAGCGCACGCGCACGGCCTCCGCGTGCCCGGTGCGTCCGCCGCATACCTGTTCGTAGCTGGGCTGGTGCACATGTCCCTGGGCATAGCCGCTGGTGGCCTCCAGCACGCCGTCCAGGGCCAGCACCGCGGCCTCGACGCACCAGAAACATCCACCCGCCAGCGTGATGGTTTCCAGGGGCTGCGCGGCGGCTCTGGTGCCCGCGTCCTTCGGCATCGTCGTACTCATGGCAAGGGCCTCCTGCGAGCGAAAGATACGCCGTTGCGCGCTGGCGTGCAGAGGCCGAATGCGGCAGCCAAACAAGAAGGCCGCGCGCCTGAAGCGGCGACGCGGCCTAGGGTACCGCGGTGCCCGGGTGTGATGCCGGATACCGCAACCGGCACCGAGTGCCGGAGTTGGGGTGCTCGGCCCGAGCTGCACCCGGGCCGGCGGTCGTGGCGGCTCAAACCTCCACGACGGTTCCCAATCTAGGCCTGCGCCAAGCCAGCGTCAAGAGCAAGACCGCAAAAACTTTCGAGCCTTTGCGAGCGCCGCGCGGGCGCGGCCGTTCAGGGCAGACTGACGCTCAGGCGGGCGCTGGGCGAGCAGCCCGACGGGCCCGCGCCGAGGGTCTCGGGCGCGGCGATGAACTGGCGCACCGCGGGCACCCCCAGCTTGCTCAGGCCCTCGCGCAGCGCGATGGCGCGGCGCATGGCCAGCGCCTGCAGCTGGTCCTTTCCGTCGGGAATGGATTGCAGCAGCAGATCCTGCATGGTGCCGGGGGACACACTGCTGGCCAGGCCCAGGGCGTTGCGCGGCTTGTCGGGAAGCGAGGTGGAACGATACAGCTGGGCCAGCGCCTGGTCGCGGTATCTGGCCGGAACCTGGGTGTCCTTCGCATGCGCATAGGCCTCGGCGCGCGGCAGATCTCGGCGCCAGGCCTGCAGCAGTCGGCGTTCCAGCACGGCCTGCCGAAGGGCCTTCGCCTCGGAGGCGCCGCAGGTTCCCCCGGTGATGGTGACCACCAGATTCGGCTTGGCCTGCAGCAGCCTGGCGATGTCGGCCAGGCGCGCGGCATCGTCCGCCCCCAGCTGCGCCTGCCCGGCGGCGAAGGGGACCACATTGAGCTGCGGCGGCGGCGCCGAGCCCGAGAACATGTGCGCCATCAGCGAGAAGGGGGCCGTGATGGCGCGCAGAATCAGCTTGCCGATGGCCTGCGCGATGACCGCTCCGAGACTGAAATGGGGATCGTTGAGCGAGCCGGAAATCGGGATGTCCAGGTTGATGTTCCCGTTCGGGTCCTTCAGCAGGTTCACGGCCAGCAGCACCGGAAGCTTGGTGGCCGTCGGGCTGTCCACGTGGGGCCCGAAGGTGAGCTGGCGCAGCACCAGCTTGTTGTCGGCCTGCAGCTTGCCGCCGGCGTCGATGTCGTAGTGCACGTCCATGGACAGCAGACCGCGTTCGATGCCGTAGCCCGCGTAGCGCGTCGAGTAGGGCGACAGGGGCGCCAGCTGCAGATCGTCGACCCGCCCGTGCACGTCCAGCTGCGGGGGGCTGAGCAGCGGGTTGACCTTGCCCGAGAGGGTCACCGGCGCAGTACCTTCGGCGACCGCGCGCAGGTCCACCGTGGCCTGCTGTGGCGAGTCGGAGGCGAAGGCCCCGATGGTTCCGTGCACTTCGCCCAGGCTGGCCGAGTAGTTGGGCTGCACGAAATGATCGGCCCAGTCGACGCGCCCGCCGTCCAGGCTGATGCCGCCGATGCGCAGGCTCAGCGCCGGGGTCCCGGCGCGGGCGGCGGCGCCGCCCCCCGCAGGGGCGGCGGAGGAGGCGGAGGAGGCGGAAGGAGCCCGGGACGCCGAGGAGGCCGCGCCGGCCGGGCGCAGCACTTCGGCCACGTTCAGGCGCGCCTGCGGGCTCAGGGTGAGGCGCGCGTAGAAGCTGTACAAAAGCACCTGGCCGATGTCCAGGCGCGTGGCGGGCCTGGCCGCCGGATCCACGCGCAGGCGCAGCGACTGCAGTTGCAGCGAGCGCCAGCCGAGCAGGCTGGCATCGGGCTGCAGGGTGTTCAGGGCCAGGCCGTCGAGCGCCACGCGACCCTCGAAACCCAGGCGCGGGCCACCCGCGGGGAGCGATACCTCGATGCTGCCGTCGGCATCGGCCGTGCCGCGGACCACCCGGGCGTTCACCCGCGGCAGGTAATCGCCCGCCACCTGCACCGGCAATCCCTGCGCGCGCAAGCGGCCCTGCAGGCGCCACGGCGCGGCGCGCAGCTGCCCCTGCAGGCTGAGCAGGGCCCCCGCCGCGGCTTCCCCGTCGCCTTTCGCACCCTGCCGGCTCACGGGCAGCGGGGCCTGGCGCGCGTCGAGCACGTGGGCCCGCAGGCTCAGGCCCGCGGCTTCGCGCATCGGCCAGGCGGCGTGTCGGAGTTCGGCATCGATGCCGCTGAAGTACAGCACCACCGGGCGCGCCGCGTGGGTGTCGGCGAAGCCCAGGGTTCCGCCGCGGATGCTGGCGTCGGCCACCCGCACGCTCCATGGCTTCGCGGCGGCTGGCCGCGACGCGCTGGGAACGCGGCGGGTGCCGGCCTGCGCGGCCGGCTTCGGAGCGGGTTTCGGGGCGGCTTTCGAGGCCGGCAGCAGCCCGGCGGGCAGGAGATGCTGCAGCGACCATGCGCCGCTGGAATCGCGGGTGAGGGCCGCTTGCGGCTGCAGCAGGGCGACGCTGCCCAGGCTCAGGCTGCGCGCCTGCAGGTCCACCTTGGCCTCGCGCAGTTGCAGCGCCGTCGCGCGCATGCCGGCCGGCCCGCCGAGGGAGGGCTGCTCGACCTCCAGCGCGCCCGCGTCGATGCGCAGCTGGGAGGGCTGGCGGCTCCAGTCCAGGCTGGCGTCGCGCAGCACGATGGCCTTGGCGCGCGGCCCCTGGCCGGCGTCGGCCCCCGCGGCTTGCCAGCTGAAGTCCTGCCACTGTGCCTGCGCCAGCGTGGCATGCAGCCCCTGGCCCGTCCAGCTCAGCCGTGCGCGCGCCTGGAGCACGCCGGAGGGCAGTGGCGCCCCGTGCAGCCAGGTCTGGGCGTAGGGCAGCGCGAGCTGCGGGTCCAGGCCCTGCAGCTGCAGGGACGCGTCGGCCTTGGAGGCGTCCGCGCTGGCCTGCAGGCTCAGGCTCAGTCCCCGCGGGCCCTCCAGTCGGGCGCTGGCCTGCAGCGGCTTGCCGGCGCCGGCGGCCGGCAGCGGCCATTGCGCCGGGCCCACGCTCAGCAGGGGCATGCGCAAGGTCCAGTCCACCACAGGCCGCACGCTGGCGTCATGCCATTGCAGTTGCGCGTCGCGCAGGCTGGCGCCGGCGAGCTCGACGCGCCATGGCGGCGTGGCCGCGGCGGGCTTGCCCGGTGTCGCCGGCGCGGAAGCCGCCGGCCTGGCGGGCGCCGCGGGGGTGGGCGGCGCGCTCAGCTCGGAGCGGTCGAGCCGCGCCTGCAGGCCCTCGATGCGCAGCGCACCCAGGCGCATGCGGCGCTGCAGCGGCAGCACCGAGATCAGGTCCAGGCCCGCCGAGCGCACCTGCGCCAGGGCCTGGCCCGAGCGCTCCAGCCGAAGGTCCTGCAGCCGCACATGGCCGGAGATGTCCGGTCCGGCCGAGGCGCGCAGGGCCCATTGCATCCGCAGCGTGGCATCCAGGGTGCCCTGGGTCAGGCGCACCGGCAGGTCCTTCGGCTGCAGCGCGGCCCAGGGCGCAAGCGCCAGCTTGTCCAGTCGCAGGTCCACGCGCAGCACGGGCCTGGCCCCGAATACCGTGCCGCCCAGGCGCAGGCTGAGCGGCGCGCCGTCGAGCATTCCCTTGGCGCTGGCGTGCAGCGCGCCGTCCGCGCTGCCCAGCGTCGACAGCTGGCTGAGCTGCAGGTGCAGCTTGTGCAGGTTGGTGCGCAGTCCGCTGGCCTGGTCTTCGTAGAGCAGGCTGCCATCGCTGAGTTGGAAGGCGTCGAGCGAGAAGCCCGGCGTGCCGCCCGAGGACCTGGAGGAACTGCCGGCCAGATGGCGCAGGATGTCCTCGAAGTCCAGGTGCCCGGCCGCATCGCGCACGACGCGCAGCCGCAGGCCTTGCAGGCGCACGTCGCCGAGTCGCGCGTGCAGGCCCCACAGCGAGCTCCAGTCCAGGCGCACGCTGCCCTGCTGGAGGCGCAGCGCATCGGCGTGCCCCGCCGCATCGAGGACCCGCAGGTCGCGTACGCGCAGACGCAGCAGGACGGGGTTGAAGCTCAGGGAGCCTACGCGGACCACGCGGCCCAGGTGCTGCTGGCCCAGCCGGGGGATCTCGCGCCGAAGCAGCGAGGGTACGGCCCAGGGGGATACAGCCAGCAGCAACAGCAGCAGCAGCGCGAGTACGGCCACGGCGCGCAGCGACCAGCGCAGCGAAATACGGGCGTAGGACGGCATGATGCCCGCATTATGAACAAAACTCGCAAGAGATTTATAGGTTCAGCGCAAGATCCGGTCGTTCACAGCGGGCGCGCGCTGGTCCGCCCCGTCGGCCACAGCTGACGCACCAGGTCTTCCGCGCGGCGCTGGGCCTGGGGGTCGGGCACGATCGGGCGGCCCCACTCGCGTGAGGTCTCGCCCGGCCACTTGTGGGTGGCGTCCATGCCCATCTTGCCGCCCAGGCCCGCCTGCGGCGAGGCGAAATCCAGATAGTCGATGGGCGTGTTGTCGATCAGCGTGGTGTCTCGTACCGGATCCATGCGGGTGGTGATGGCCCAGATCACGTCGCGCCAGTCGCGGATGTTCACATCGTCGTCCGTGACGATGATGAACTTGGTGTAAAGGAACTGGCGCAGGAAACTCCACAGCCCCATCATGACCCGCTTGGCATGCCCCGCGTACTGTTTGCGCATGGAGACCACCGCGAGCCGGTACGAGCAGCCCTCCGGGGGCAGGTACACATCGGTGATCTCCGGGAACTGCTGGCGCAGCAGGGGTACGAACACCTCGCCCAGCGCGGCGCCGAGCACGGCCGGCTCGTCCGGCGGCTTGCCGGTGTAGGTGGAGTGGTAGACGGGCGCCGAGCGCCGGGTGATGCGCTGCACCTCGAAGACCGGGAACCAGTCCTGCTCGTTGTAGTAGCCGGTGTGGTCGCCGAAGGGGCCTTCCAGAGCGTGCAGCCAGCCGCCGATCTCCTTCAGCGCCACGCCGGTGTCGCTGCGCCCTTCGAAGCCCTTCTCGGCCGGGGGAATGTGACCTTCGAGCACGATCTCGGCGTGCGCCGGAACCTGCAGGGGCAGGCCCAGGCAGTCGGCCACCTCGGTGCGCGCGCCGCGCAGCAGGCCGGCAAACTGGAATTCCGAGAGCGAATCGGGCACCGGGGTGACGGCGCCCAGGATGGTGGCCGGGTCGGCCCCCAGCGCCACGGCGATGGGAAAGGCCTGGCCCGGATGCATGGCCGCGTGGTCGCGGAAATCCAGCGCGCCGCCGCGATGCGACAGCCAGCGCATGATCAGCTGGCGCCTGCCGATGCGCTGCTGGCGGTAGATGCCCAGGTTCTGGCGCGCCTTGCGCGGGCCGCGGGTGACCACCAGGCCCCAGGTGAGCAGCGGCGCCGCATCGCCGGGCCAGCAGGTCTGCAGCGGCAGCGTGTCCAGATCCACCGCCTCGCCTTCCAGACATTCCTGCTGGCAGGGGGGGCGGCGCAGGGTGCTCGGGCGCATGTCCCACACGGCGCGCACCAGCTGGAACAGCTCGCCGGCGTCCTTGAGTCCGCGGGGCGGCTCGGGCTGGCGCAGGGCCGCCAGCACCTCCCCGATGCGGCGCAACTCGCCGACGTCCTGCGCGCCCATGCCCAGCGCCACGCGCCGCGTGGTGCCGAACAGGTTGGCGAGCACGGGCATGTCGTACTTGCGCGCACCGTCCGCCGGCCGTTCGAAGACGACCGCCGGGCCCTCCGCGCGCAGCAGGCGGTCACAGACTTCCGTCAT
>DAIDHU010000330.1 GCA_027451915.1 Thiomonas sp.
GCACCACCAGCATGGCCCACGAGCCGAAGGCACCCCGGCGCCCATCGAGCCCGCACGAAAGTCTCCCTCCACGCCCGACACTACGCCGCCAGGACCACGCCCGCCTGAAAGTCTCCCTCCCACGCACGACGCCCCAATGCCAGGACCGCGCCCGCCTGAAAGTCTCCCTTCCACGCGCAACGCCCCAATGCCAAGAGCACACCCGCCGCAGGGCCGCCCCAAGGCGGGGTGCGTCCCCCTTGGGGGGACGGAGCCGGGGCCGCCCCCGGCGACGAAGGGGGCAACCCTGCCGCCCCAAGGCGGGGTGCGTCCCCCTCGGGGGGACGGAGCGGGGGTCGCCCCCCGCGACGGAGGGGGCAGTCAATCCATCAAGCGCATCGGGATGCCGCGCTCGGCCATGTAGTGCTTGGCCTCGCCGACGGTATGCTGGCCGTAGTGGAAGATGCTGGCGGCCAGCACGGCGTCGGCGTGGCCGAGCTGGATGCCGTCGGCCAGGTCCTGCAGGCCACCGACCCCGCCCGAGGCGATCACCGGCACCGGCACGGCGTCGGCCACCGCGCGCGTGAGTTCGAGATCGAAGCCCGACTTGGTGCCGTCACGGTCCATGCTGGTGAGCAGGATCTCCCCGGCGCCGGCCTCGGCCATGCTGCGAGCCCATTGCACGGCGTCCAGCCCGGTGGCCCGGCGGCCGCCGTGGGTGTAGACCTCCCAGCCCGCCTGCCGCGCCTGGTCCGCTTCGCGCCGGCGGGCGTCGATGGCCACGACGATGCATTGCGCGCCGTAGCGCTGGGATGCGCGCCGGATCAGATCCGGGTCGGCCACCGCGGCGGAGTTGAAACTGACCTTGTCGGCCCCGGCGTTGAGCAGGCGGCGCACGTCCTCGACGCTGCGCACGCCCCCACCCACGGTCAGGGGAATGAACACCTGCGCGGCCACCGCCTCGATCATGTGCAGCAGCAGGTCGCGCCCGTCGCTGGTGGCGGTGATGTCGAGGAAAGTCAGTTCGTCAGCGCCCTGTTCGTCGTAGCGCGCCGCGATGTCCACCGGGTCGCCGGCATCGCGCAGGCCCACGAAATTGACCCCCTTGACCACGCGCCCGCCGGTCACGTCGAGGCAGGGGATGATGCGCTTGGAAAGCATGGCGCCGCCGCTCAGGCCTTGCCGGACGCGGCCTCGGCCTCGCCCACCCGCTGCAGCGCGGCGCGGAAGTCCAGCGCGCCGCTGTAGATCGCGCGCCCGCAGATCACGCCTTCGACCCCGCTGGGTTCGGCCTGCAGCAGGCGATCGATGTCGGTCATCGAGGCCAGCCCGCCGGAGGCGATGACCGGGATGCTCAGGGCCTCGGCCAGGCGCACCGTGGCCTCGATGTTCAGGCCGGTGAGCATGCCGTCGCGCCCGATGTCGGTGTAGATCACGGCCTCGACCCCGTATTCCTCGAACTTGCGCGCCAGGTCGACCACCTCATGCCCGGTGAGCTTGCTCCAGCCGTCCGTCGCGACCTTGCCGTCTCGCGCGTCCAGGCCCACGATGATGTGCCCGCCGAAGGCGCTGCAGGCTTCCTTCAGAAAACCCGGGTTTTTCACCGCGGCGGTGCCGATGATCACGTAGCTCAGGCCGTCGTCCAGGTAGCGTTCGATGGTCTCGAGGTCACGGATTCCCCCGCCCAGTTGCACCGGCACGTCGTCGCCCACGGCTCGCAGGATGGCGCGGATGGCCGGCTCGTTCTCCGGGCGCCCGGCGAAGGCGCCGTTGAGATCGACCAGGTGCAGCCTGCGCGCACCCTGCTCCACCCAATGCATGGCCATCGCCGCCGGGTCGTTGGAGAACACGGTCGCGGCCTGCATCTCGCCCTGCTCGAGGCGTACGCACTGGCCGTTTTTCAGATCGATCGCGGGGATCAGCAGCATGGGCTGGGAGGCGAAGGGGAACGAAGGAAGGAACGAGGGCGGCGGACGCCGCGGCGACACGCGCCCTCAGGGTTTCCAGGACAGGAAATTGCGATACAGCCGGAGTCCGGCCGTGGCGCTCTTTTCCGGGTGGAACTGGGTCGCGAAAATGGTACCCCGTGCGATGGCGCTTGCAAATCGCAGGCCATATTCGGTCCGGCCTGCGATGTTGCGCGGGTCGGACGGTTCCGCGTAGAAACTGTGCACGAAATAAAAGGCGCTCAGGTCCGGGATGCCGTCCCACAGGGGGTGCACGCCGCCCTCGTGCGCGACCTGCTCCACCTGGTTCCACCCCATGTGCGGCACCTTGTAGCGGCTGCCGTCGGCCTGCACCGCCTGGCCCAGCTCGAAACGCCGCACCGTGCCCCCGAACAGGCCCAGGCCCTGCGTGGGCCCTTCCTCGCTGCTTTCGAGCAGCATCTGCATGCCCACGCACACGCCGAACAGCGGCTTGCCGGCCCGCACGCCACCCAGCACCGCCTCCTGCAGCCCGGACTCGCGCAGCTCGCGCATGCAGTCGGGCATCGCGCCCTGCCCAGGCAGCACGATGCGCTCGGCCTGCTCGATCTGGCGGGCCTCGGAGCTGACCACGACCTGCCAGGGCAGGCCCTTGGCCACGTGTTGCACGGCCTGCGATACCGAACGCAGGTTGCCCATGCCGTAATCGACGATGGCGACGGTTTTCATTGGCGGGAATGCGCGCGGCGCGCCGCGTTCGCGGCGCGCGGCAATGTCACAGCGAACCCTTGGTGGACGGGATCTGCCGGCCCAGCCGGGGATCGGGCTCAGCGGCCTGGCGCAAGGCGCGCCCGAAGGCCTTGAACACGGTCTCGCACTGGTGGTGCGCGTTGTCGCCCCGCAGGTTGTCCACGTGCACGGTGATGAAGGCGTGGTTGACCAGGCCCTGGAAGAATTCGTGCGCCAGCTCGACGTCGAAGGTGCCGATGCTCGACCGGGTGAACGGGACCTGCCAGATCAGGCCGGGGCGCCCGGAGAAGTCGATCACCACCCGGGACAGCGCCTCGTCCAGCGGCACGTAGGCATGGCCGAAGCGTCGGATGCCCGCCTTGTCGCCCACCGCCTTCGCCAGGGCCTGGCCGACGGTGATGCCCACGTCCTCCACCGTGTGGTGGCCGTCGATGTGCAGGTCGCCCGCGGCATGCACCTTCAGGTCGACCGCGCCGTGGCGGGCGATCTGGTCGAGCATGTGGTCGAAGAATCCGATGCCGGTGCGCAGGTCCGAACGGCCGGTGCCGTCCAGGTTGAGCTCGACCTCGATACGGGTCTCGGCGGTCTGACGCAGGATTTGTGCGGTGCGCATGATGCCCCGATTATTCACCAAGCCCGGCAGGGCCGGCCTGCACGATGCTTCGCAGAGCGTTCACCAGCGCTTCGCACTGCGTTTCGGTGCCGATGCTGATGCGCAGGAACTGCGCGATTCGCTCCGGGCTCCGGAAGTGGCGTACCAGGATGCGCTGCTAGCGCAATTGCGCGGCGAGCTCGGCCGCATCGTGCCGCGGGTGGCGTGTGAACACGAAATTGGCCGCGGAAGGCAGCACCTCGAAACCCAGCTCGCGCAAATGCTCCGTCAGCTGCTCGCGGCTGGCGACGATGCGCGAGCGGGTGTGGGCGAACCAGGTGTCATCGTGCATCGCCGCGACGGCGCCGGCCAGGGCCAGGCGATCCAGCGGGTAGGAGTTGAAACTGTCCTTCACGCGCACCAGGCCCTCGATCAGCTCGGCCTGCCCCAGCGCGTAGCCCACCCGCAGCCCGGCCAGCGCGCGCGCCTTGGACAAGGTGCGCACGACCAGCAACTGGGGGTGGCGCTCGATGAGTTCGGCCGCGCTGTGCGCGCCGAAGTCCACGTAGGCCTCATCGATCAGCACCGCCGAATCGGGGTTGCCCTGCAGCAGGCGCTCGATGTCCGGCAGCGGCAAGGCGATGCCGGTGGGGGCATTGGGATTGGCCAGCACGATGCCGCCGTTGGGGCCGGCGTCCAGGTAGTCCCCGATCTGCACGCGCAACTGATCGTCCAGCGGCACGCTGCGGCTGCGGATGCCGTAGAGCTGCGCGTACACGGGATAGAAGCTGTAGCTGATGTCGGGCATCAGCAGCGGCAGCTCCTGGCGGAACAGGGCCATGAAGGCGTGCGCCAGCACCTCGTCGGAGCCGTTGCCGACGAACACCTGCTCGGGCTGCAGGCCATGGTGGGCGGCGATGGCCTCGCGCAACTGCGTGGCCTCGGGATCGGGGTACAGGCGCAATTCCTCCCCGGCGGCGTCGCGGATGGCCTGCAGCACCCGCAGGCTGGGCCCGTAGGGGCACTCGTTGGTGTTGAGCTTGATCAGCCCGGCGATGCGCGGCTGCTCCCCCGGCACGTAAGGCGTGAGGCCGTGCACGGCCTGGCTCCAGAAACGGCTCATCGGAAATGTGCGGAAAAGACCATCGGTGGGCGCATCCCTGGGGATCAGCCGGCTTCGTGTTCGAGATCGATCAGGCGCATCTCGGCCGCGTTCGCGTGGGCCTGCAGGCGCTCGCCGTGTGCGAGCACCGAGGCGATGCGCCCAAGGCGCGCCGCGCCGCGCCGGCTGACCTGGATCAGGCTGGTGCGTTTGACGAAGTCGTACACGCCCAGCGCCGAGGAGAAACGCGCCGTGCCCGAGGTGGGCAGCACGTGGTTGGGCCCCGCGCAATAGTCTCCCAGGGACTCGGAGGTGTAGGCGCCGAGGAACACGGCACCGGCATGGCGCAGGCGATCGGCCAGCGCGCGCGGCTCGCGCGTGGCGAGCTCCAGGTGCTCGGGCGCGATGCGGTCGGCCAGTTCGCAGGCCTGCTCCAGGTCGCGAACGCGAATGAAGGCTCCGCGCCCGCGCAGCGAGGCCTCGATGATGGCTCGGCGGGACATGCCCGGCAGCAGGCGCTGCATGGCCTGGCGCACCTGCTCCATGTAGGCCTCGTCGGGACACAGCAGGATGCTCTGCGCCAGCTCGTCGTGCTCGGCCTGGCTGAACAGGTCCATGGCCACCCAGTCCGCGGGCGTGCTGCCGTCGGCGATGACCAGGATTTCCGAAGGCCCGGCGATCATGTCGATGCCGCACACGCCGAACACCCGGCGCTTGGCCGCGGCCACGTAGGCATTGCCCGGGCCGGTGATCTTGTCCACCTTGGGCACGCTGGCCGTGCCGAAGGCCAGCGCGCCCACGGCCTGGGCGCCGCCAATGGCGAAGGCCCGGCTCACTCCGGCCACCGCGGCGGCCGCCAGCACCAGGGGGTTGCGCTCGCCGTCGGGCGTGGGCACCACCATGACGATCTCGGGCACGCCGGCTACATGCGCGGGAATGGCGTTCATCAGCACCGAGGACGGGTAGGCCGCCTTGCCCCCGGGCACGTACATGCCCACCCGGTCCAGCGGGGTGATCTTCTGGCCCAGCAAGGTGCCGTCGGCGTCGTGGTATTCCCAGCTGCCGCCCATGTGCTCGCGCTGGCGCTCGTGGTAGGAGCGCACCCGTTCGGCCGCCGCCTGCAGCGCCTCGCGCTGCTCGGCGGGAAGGGAGCGCAGGGCTTCCTGCAACTCGGACTGGCCGATCTCCAGCTCCGCCATCGAGGCGGCCTCGAGCCGGTCAAAGCGCCGGGTGTATTCCAGCACCGCGGCGTCGCCGCGCCGGCGCACGTCGTCGAGCATGTCGGCCACGCGCGTATCGATCGCCGCGTTCTCCTCGGAGATGCGGTCGAAGAGTTCGGCGTAGCGTGCCTCGAAATCAGGCGCCGTGGCGTCCAGGAGGCGCAGCAGCGGCGCCGGATCGGAGGATGTCGGTTCGGACATGGTGCGGGCTGGGGGCGAAATTCAGGCCGCCGGCGCGGCGCTCGCCGCCTGCGCGGCGTCGCGCAGCGCGGCCACCAGCGGCTTGAGCGCCGCGGCCTGGGTCTTGAAGGCGGCCTGGTTGACGATCAGGCGCGCGGAGATGTCCATGATGCGCTCGACCTCGACCAGGCCGTTGGCCTTGAGGGTGCCACCCGAGGACACCAGGTCCACGATGGCGTCGGCCATGCCGGTCAGCGGCGCCAGCTCCATCGAGCCGTACAGCTTGACCAGGTCCACGTGCACGCCCTTGGCCGCGAAGTGCTCGCGCGCGAGGTGCAGGTACTTGGTGGCCACGCGGATGCGCGCGCCCTGGCGCACCGCCGCCGCGTAGTCCCATCCCTGGGGCGTGGCCACGCTGAGTCGGCAGCGCGCGATGCCCAGGTCCACCGGGCGGTACAGGCCGTCGCCGCCCTCGGCGGCGTCCGCCTCGAGCAGCACGTCCAGCCCCGCCACGCCCAGGTCGGCGCCGCCGTAGCGCACGTAGGTGGGCACGTCGCTGGCGCGCACCAGCACCACGCGCAGCTCGGCTCGATTGGTGCCCAGGATGAGCTTGCGGGTGCTTTGCGGATCCTCGCGGACCGTGATCCCCGCGCGCTGCAGCAGCGGCAGGGTGTCGTCGAAGATGCGTCCCTTGGACAGCGCGAGGGTGAGCATGGCGAGGGCGTTGTGGGATACGGAAAAATCGGCGCGGGCGCCTTCAGCGCAGGCGCTCGATGCGCGCGCCCAGAGCGGCCAGCTTGTGCTCGATGGCCTCGTAGCCGCGATCCAGATGGTAGATGCGCTCGATGCAGGTGCTGCCCTCGGCCACCAGCGCGGCGATCACCAGGCCGGCCGAAGCTCGCAGGTCGGTGGCCATCACCGTGGCGCCCGACAGTCGCTCGACGCCCTGCACCACGCAGGTGTTGCCTTCCACCGCGATGCGGGCGCCCAGGCGCACCAGCTCCTGCACATGCATGAATCGGTTCTCGAAGATGGTCTCGGTCACGGTGGCGGTGCCGTCGGCCACGCAGTTCAGGGCCATGAACTGCGCCTGCATGTCGGTGGCGAAGCCCGGGTATTCGCTGGTGCGCACCGACACGGCGGCCGGGCGGGCACCGGGCAGCGCGTCGGCGCGCAGGCGCACCCAGTCGGCGCCGCATTCGACGCTCGCGCCCGAGGCGCGCAGCTTGTCGAGCAGGGCATCGAGGTGCCGGGGCACGCAGTCGAGCACCGTGACGTCGCCCCGGGTCGCTGCCGCGGCGCACAGGAAGGTGCCGACCTCGATGCGGTCGGCCACGATGCGGTGGCGCGCGCCGCCCAGCTCCGGAACGCCGCGAATGCGCAGGCGCGAACTTCCCGCGCCCTCGATGTCGGCGCCCATGGTTCGCAGCATGGCCGCGAGATCCACCACCTCCGGCTCCTGCGCGGCGTTCTCGATCACCGTTTCGCCATCGGCCAGGCAGGCGGCCATCATCAGGTTCTCGGTGCCCGTGACCGTGACCATGTCGGTGCTGATGCGTGCGCCCCGCAGGCGCCCGCCGGGCACGCTGGCCACGATGTAGCCGTGCTCCACCTCGACCCGCGCACCCAGTTGCTGCAGGCCGCGGATGTGCTGGTCCACCGGACGCGCACCGATCGCGCAGCCTCCGGGCAGGCTGACCCGGGCGTGGCCGAAGCGCGCCAGCAGCGGGCCCAGCACCAGCACCGAGGCGCGCATGGTCTTGACCCGCTCGTAGGGGGCTTCGCAGGCGACGATGCGGTCGGCCTGGAGCTTCAGGCTGCCGCCGTCGCGCTCGACCTGCACGCCCATCGAGCGCAGCAGTTCGCCCAGGGTGTGCACGTCCATGAGCGCCGGCGCGTGCTCCAGCAGCACCGGCTGGGCGGTGAGCAGGCTGGCCGCCATGAGGGGCAGCGCGGCGTTCTTCGCGCCGCTGGCGCCGACCTCCCCGTGCAGGGGCTGGCCGCCGTCAATGCGCAGTTTGTCCATCGTGGCGCTCGATCGTGGAGGGGATGCCCGGCGGCGCAGGCGCCGTGCCGCGCGGATCTTGCCGCGCGCGCAGCCCTCGCGGGCCCGGCAAAGCCCTGCATTCTACCGGCGTGCCCGGCCTTCGGCTGGCCGTCGCTCCTGGGACGGCGCGCTCAGTCGGGCAGCGCTTCGCCCGGTGCCAGGGTGCGCATGGACAGGGCATGCACCCGCTCGCGCATGCCGTCGCCCAGGCTCGCATAGACCAGGCGGTGGCGCGCCAGGCGCCCGAGCCCGGTGAAGCGAGGGCTGACGATGGTGGCGAAAAAATGCTGGCCGTCGCCCTGCACCTCCAGGTGGGTGCATTCCAGGCCGGCGCCGATCAGCGCACGCAATTCTTCAGGGGTGGGCAGGGACATCGCGAATCCAGCTTCTCGGGAACGATTCGAAGACTTCAGTTGCGCAGCTTGTAGCCGCGCCGCACCCAGCCCCAGGCCAGGCCCGCACAGAGCAGGTTGCCCAGCAGCGCGGCGCACAGACAGGTCCATGGCGAGACGTCCGAAACGCCGAAAAAGCCGTAGCGCATGCCGTCGACCAGGTAGAAGAAGGGGTTCAGGCGGGACACCGCCACCCAGAAGGGGGGCAGCGTGGTGACGGAGTAGAACACGCCCGACAGGAAGGTCGCCGGCACGATGATGAAATTCTGGAACGCCGCCATCTGGTCGAACTTCTCCGCCCAGATGCCCGCCACCATGCCCAGCGAACCCAGCATGGACGCCCCCAACACCATGAACAGCAGCGACCACAGGGG
This sequence comes from Thiomonas sp., assembly GCA_027451915.1. GTDB lineage: Bacteria > Pseudomonadota > Gammaproteobacteria > Burkholderiales > Burkholderiaceae_C > Thiomonas_A. The sequence goes on from DAIDHU010000330.1 coordinate 8,562, forward strand.
GTCATGCCATTGCAGGGGCACGAACCAGGCCGTGGTCAGCAGGAGCCCGCAGCCGACGAACAGGCCGCGCACCACCGAGGCGCCCACGTAGCCCAGGAACAGCTGCCAGGGCTGAAGCGGCGACAACAGCACGAACACCAGGTTGCCGGTGATCTTGGACTGGATCAGGGACGAGGAACTGTTGGCGAAGGCATTCTGCAGCACGCTCATCATGGCCAGGCCCGGAATCAGGAAACTGGTGTAGGGCACGCTGCCGTAGACCATCAGCTTTCCGGCCATGGCATGGGAGAAGATCACCAGGTAGAGCAGGCTGGAGATGACCGGCGCGGCCACCGTCTGCAGCCACACCTTCCAGAAGCGCAGCACCTCCTTGCCGAACAGCGTACGCAGTGCGTTCATGCGCCCGCCCCCGCCTGCCCGGCCATGATGTGCAGGAAAGCGTCTTCCAGGTCGGCGCGCCGCACCTCGAGCTCCTCGATCTCGCAGCCCGCAGCGCGAAGCTCGCCCAGCATGCGCTCCACCTCCGCGGCGTCGCGCACGGTCCAGGCATGGCGGGCGCCCACCGCGCGCGCGCGCCGCGCCAGCGCCGGCGGCAACGGCTGGCCGATGGCGCGCAGCAGCAACTGCGTGGAAGCGAATCGGGCGAGCAGCGCATGGGTGGCGTCCAGCGCCACCAGGCGGCCGAGCTTGAGCATGCCGATGCGGCTGCAAAGCGATTCGGCCTCCTCCAGGTAATGGGTGGTCAGCAGCACCGTGTGGCCCTGGCGGTTGAGGTCGGTGATGAACTGCCACAGGCTCTGGCGCAATTCGACGTCGACTCCCGCCGTGGGCTCGTCCAGCACGATCACCGGCGGCTTGTGCACCAGGGCCTGCGCCACCATGACCCGGCGCTTCATGCCGCCCGACAGCGCACGCATGTTCTGCCCGGCCTGCTGGGCCAGCCCCAGGCGCTGCAGCAGCTCGTCGATCCAGGCGTCGTTGCGTCGCAGGCCGAAATAGCCCGACTGCAGGCGCAAGGCCTCGCGCACCGTGAAAAAGGGATCGAACACCAGCTCCTGCGGCACCACGCCGAGCAGCCGGCGCGTGACGTAGGGCTCGCGGGTCACATCGTGACCCAGCACCTGCACGCTTCCCGCGCTGGGCCGAGCCAAGCCCGAGAGCATGCTGATCAGGGTGGTCTTGCCCGCGCCGTTGGCGCCGAGCAAGGCGAAGAATTCGCCCTGCGCGATGTCCAGGCTCACGCCATCCACGACGTTGCGCGCGCCGTAACGCTTGACCACCCCCTGCAGGCGCACCGCGGGGAGGGCCCCATGCGTGGGATTCATCGCTGCCGCGGATCCCCGATCCATCCTGGGGCCTCGCCGTCGCCGCCGTCGAGCACGAAGCCCACGCCGTAGGCCTGCGCCAGGGTACGCAGACGCTCGGGCGCGCGAAGCAGCTCGAGGCCGCCGGCCCCCGCGCGGCGGCGCAGTTCCATCAGCAGCGCCAGACAGGAGGAATCGAAGCGTTGCAGACCGCCGGCGTCGATGCGCCAGGGCCGCGGGCGAGGCGACAACACCTGCAGGGCCTCCTGCAGCAGCGCCGGAACGCCCTGCAGCGTCACCTCCTCGGCAAGCGCATGGTCGGCGTCGGGCCGGTTGCTCATGGCTCCTGCCGGCCGCCCTTCGCCAGCTCCTGGTTGCGCTGCTTGAGCACGCCGATCAGGCCGTCGATGCCCTTGCTGTTGATTTCCTGCGCGAACACTCCGCGGTAGTTGTCGACCAGCCACACGCCCATCACGTTCACGTCGGAGATCTTCCAGTCCTTGCCTTGCTCGAGCAGGCGATAGTCCAGCTGGACCTGCTCTCCGTTGTCCAGCACCCGGGTGCGCACGACCACGCTGGTGGCATGCGGCGCCGCGCGCAGGGGCAGGTACTGCACCTGCTGGTTCTTGATGCGCCCGATGGCCCCCGAATAGGTGTGGATGAGCAGCTGCTTGAACTGATCCTGCAGCTCCTCGCGCTGCTGGGGCGTGGCACGGCGCCAGGCCGGACCGACGGCCGAGGCGGTCATGCGCTGGAAGTCCAGGTACGGCAGCACCCTGGTCTGCACGAGCTGCTCGATCTTGGCCTGGTCGCCGGCCTTGAGGGTGGGATCCGAGCGCACGGCGTCCATCACCGATTCGGTCAGGCTGCGCACCACCTGCACGGGCGGCGCCAGCTCGTCGGCATGCGCGACGCCCCCTACCAGGAAGGCCAGCAGGGCCGGCAGGAAAAAAGCTCGAAACTTGGCAAACATGATCTGCTCCATTGCGGTCTGCGGCACGCGGCGCCGCGGGTTCGTGGCTTCCCGGACTTCAGTTCCCGGCGGCCTGGCTGGCCGCGGCCGCCGGGGTGCCGCCCTCGGGAGGCGATTCGACTTGTGCACCGGCGCCCCCCTCCGCGCTGTCGTCGCTCGGCCCGGTGGCCAGCACGCCGGTGTCGCGCGTGGCCCGCACGCGCGAGCGCCGCTGCTGGAGGTAGGCGTCGCGGGTGAACACGTAGGGATCCAGGGCAATCTGGTCCAGCAGCGCGGTGGTGCTGAGCAGATTCGCCCGGGTGTTGATGAAATCCAGCGCAACCTCGGAGTAGCGAACCCCCGAGTTGCTGGTGGTCGAGTTCAGCGCCGAGTACGCAATGCCCGTCACCGTACCCGCGGCGTCCCGGACATCCGAGGGCCCGAGCAGCGGAAGCACCACATAGGGGCCGGAGCCCAGGCCCCAGCGCGCCAGGGTCAGGCCGAAATCGTTGGGATGCCGGTACAGGCCCATCGGCGTGGCGATGTCCAGCACCCCGAACAGGCCGAACACGGTGTTGACGCCGACCCGCATGACGCCGTCGAAACCCAGGGTGACATGGCCCTGGAGGAAATCGTTGCCGGCGGACCAGACGTCGCTGAGGTTGCCGAAGAAATTTGTCACGCCACGGCGCACCAGCCTGGGCGTGACATTCGAATATCCGATGGCCACCGGCTTGAGCACGATCGTGTCGACCTGCCGGTTGAATCCGAACATCGCGCGGTTGTAGGGCTCCAGCGGGTCCTGCGGATCGCGCGTGGCGCAACCCCCGAGCAGGAGCAGACCGGCCAGCGGCCCGGCAAGCCAGGCCGCGGACGCGCGCCAACTGCGCATGCCGCGGGAATCGGAACGATGGGTCAACGAATACTCCTGCTGTGCTTTCGGGTAGGCCGTGGCGTCACTTGCCGCCGCTCGCGGCCTTGTCGTAAAGGAATTGCCCGATGAGATTTTCCAGCACCAGGGCGGATTGGGTGTTTTGAATCACGTCGCCATTGCGAAGATTCTTTTCCGACGACCCCGGCTGCAAGCCGACGTACTGGTCGCCCAGCAAGCCCGAGGTGAGGATCTTCGCCGAGGTGTCGGCGGGAAAATCGTAATGCTTGTCCAGCGCCAGCGTGACGTCGGCCTGAAAGGTCTGGTTGTCGAAGCCGATCGAGGCCACGCGGCCCACGACGACGCCCGCGCTCTTCACCGGCGCGTCCGCCTTCAGGCCTCCGATGTTGTCGAAGCGAGCGACCACATCGTAGGTCGGAGCGAAATTCAGGCTCAGCAGGTTGCCGGCCTTCAGGGCCAGGAACAGCAGCGCCGCGGCGCCGATGAGCACGAACAATCCGACCCAGACGTCGGTGGAACGCTTTTCCATGATTC